>CANSQW010000049.1 GCA_947649215.1 uncultured bacterium
CCCCACGGCCGCGTCGCTGCGCGCGGCGGCGAGCTGGCGCAGCTTCATCTACCGGCCCAACCTCGCCTTCACGGTGATGGCGGGGCTCTCCGGCGTGCCCCAGGGCGCCTCGGTGGCCCTCATCATCTTAGCCGCCGACCAGCGCGGCATCGGCGGGGCCACGCTGTTCTTCACCGCCTACGCCCTCGCGGCGCTCGTGGGGCGGCCCCTCATGGGGCGCGTGGCCGACAGCCTGGGCGCGCGCCGCATCGTGCTGCCGCTGTTCGCCGTGGAGCTGGCGGCCGTGGCGGTGCTCGGGCTCATGGCCAACACCGCCATGGTCGTCGTCGGCGGCCTCCTCCTCGGCATCGGCCAGGGCTCGCTCTACCCGGTGCTCCAGGCCGAGTCGGTGGCCGGGGTGCCGCCCGAGGCCATGGGGCGGGCGGCGAACACCTTCTACCTCGGGCCCGACCTCAACATGTGCCTGTCGCCCATCATCGGCAGCGTGCTCCTCGGCTCGCTCGGCGTGGGCGCGCTCTACGGCTTCGCCGGCGCGGCCGTCGTGCTCGCCTGCGCGCTCTTCCTCGGGCGCCCGCGCCATTCCCAGGCGGCATAGCTGCTATTACCCGCGGGAACGCGCGCCATTCTAATTTGGGGAAAAGGCGCCGATCAGACGGGAAAAATGAATTTTTAGTATGCAGCGCGAATCCGCAAGAATCGACCTATCCGCTGGCGCGGCCCGGAGGGGAGATGGGGCGTGTGCCAGGGGAGGCTGTAGGTCATGACGAGAGGGGGTGAGTTTATGATTGACTACACACGCACCATCGCCGAGCACCTGGCGCGCACCACCTACGAGGACCTGACCCCCGAAGCCGTCGAGTTCGCCAAGAAGAGCATCCTGGACACCCTGGGCATCATGTTCCCGGCCACGACCCTCGCCCCCACGAGCGATGTGGTGCACGACCTGGTCATGGACGTCGACGAGGGCCATCGCTGCACGCTCATCGGCTACGGCGAGAAGGCATCGCTTCTGGAGGCGGCGTTCATGAACGGGTCGCTCACCCACGCCGTGGACTTCGACGACTCGGCCGGCATCGACCGCCCGCTCGTCCACCCGTCCGGAAGCTGCTTCCCGGCGGCCATTACCCTCGCGGAGTACCTGGAGGGCGTCTCGGGCCGCGACCTCATCTTGGCCATGGCGCTCGCCAACGACCTCGGCATCCGCCTGGCCGACTGCGTCAAGGGCAACATCCTGTGGGACTACGACTTCTTCCCGATCACCACCATCGGCGTGTTCGAGGCCACGGCCGCCGCCGCGGTGCTCCTGCGCCTCGACGCCGACCAGATGGTCGACGCGCTGGGGCTGGCGGTCAATCGGGTGTCCGGCATCCGCGACACCCTGTTCAACTGCGAGTTCCGCTCCATCCGCGACGCCTTCGGCAACCAGGAGGGCATCCGCTGCGCGTTGCTCGCCTCCCGCGGGTTCGAGGGGTGCAAGACCGCGATCGAGGACCTCTTCCGCATCATCTACCGGGACAACGTGGACCTGGACCCGCTGACGAGGGACCTCGGCCGCGTCTATGCCGGCGCCACCCTCGTCACCTACAAGATGTGGCCCTCCTGCCAGGGCACCCAGGCCTACGCCGAGGCGGTCCTGCAGGTGCTCGAGGCCAACCCGCACGTCACGGCGGAGGACGTCTCGTCCGTCCTGCTCCGGGGGCCGAAGGAGTCCTACGACCTGTTCTACCCCAAGGAGGAGAAGGCCCGTCCCAAGACGAGCATCACCTCGAAGGTCTCCATCCCGTTCGTCGTCGCCACCATGCTGCGCAAGCGCAACCTGGTCCTGGCCGACTTCGAGGCGCAGAACCTGGACGATCCCGCCACGCTCGCGCTCACCGACCGGCTCGAGTTCGAGGTCGACGACTCGCACAACGCCAACGCGGCGACCGCGATCGTCACCCTGGCCGACGGCACGGTGATCGAGAACCGCGCCGACTTCGTCCGCGGGGCCGTGTGCGCCCCGCTCTCCCTCGACCAGCTCATCACCAAGTTCAAGGGCAACGCCGCCCTAGCGCGGCACCCCGTGGCCGACATCGACGGCCTGGCGGAGGCGCTCTTGCACCTCGAGGACGTGGCTGACGTCCGGGAGATCCTGTCCTGTCTCAACTAACTAAGGGGAAACAATGGCTGAAAACAAGATTTCCGCCCCCGAGTCATCGGGCGGAGCTGTGGCGAAGCTGAAGAACAACGTGTCCCAGACCACCGGCCTGCTCTACGGCCTGGGCTTCATGATGTTCTCGGGCTTCAACCAGATGCTCACCTCCTACTGGAACTTCTTCCTGACCAACGCCGTGGGCCTCGACCCCACGGTGATGGGCTCCATCACCTCCATCTCGTCGATGGCTGCGTGGGTGTTCGTGTTCATCGCCGCCATGGTGGTGGAGAAGGTCTGGTTCCGCTGGGGCCAGTACCGCTCCTACCTGCTCATCGCGCCGCCGCTGGCCTTCGTGTTCATCCTGGGCGCCTGGACGGACTGGACGTGGATGCCCGGCATCACCACCGGCTCCGGCGCGCAGATCGCGCTCATCGGCGGCTGCTACATCCTCGGCCAGTTCTTCATCAACCTGTTCATGATCTCGGGCACGTCCATCATCAGCGCCGTGTCCCGCACCGAGGCTGACCGTTCCCTCATGTCCACCCGCAAGGCCCAGGGCAACATGGCCATCAAGGTCCTGTTCGCCGCGGTGTCCCTGCCCATGATCATCTTCTTCGCCGGCGGCGACTTCGCCGCGGGCACCCGCCCCGACGTGCCGATCGGCTACACCATCACGGCCTTCATCTGGGGCATCATCTTCGTAGGTGCCTTCGTCGGCCTGTTCATGCTGTTCAAGGGCAAGGACCCGACCGAGGAGTACTGCCAGGCCAAGGCCGCGGCCAAGAAGCGCGGCGAGAAGTTCAAGGAGATCGAGACCGGCACCACCGAGAAGGTCTCCATCGTCGAGTCCCTCAAGTTCTTCTTCACCAACGTCCCGGCGCTGGGCCTGTGGCTCGGCGAGGTGGCCCGCGCGGTGTGCACCATGGTGCTCAACGGCATGGCCATCTACTTCTGCACCGTCGTCTACAACGACAACACCCTCTACGCCGGCATGCTGACCGCCGCCAACATCTGCGGCCTCATCGCCACGTTCGCCGGCGAGGCCTGCGCCAAGACCATCGGCAACCGCTGGACCTACCTCCTGGGCACCGGCATCGCTGCCGCGGCCATGCTCGCCGGCTTCTTCGTGGCCTCCAGCTACTGGCCGTTCATCATCTGCGTGTGCGCGAGCTTCTTCGGCACCAACATGATGATGGCCGTCGAGTTCTCCTGCATGTCTAACGCCATCGCCTACCAGGAGTGGAAGAAGGGCAAGACCTCCAAGGCCTTCATCATGGGCACGATCCAGTGGTGCCCCAACATCGGCAAGATCCTCCAGGGCGCGCTCGTGGGCTTCGGCCTGGGCGCCATCGGCTACAGCAAGGAGATCACCGTGGCCCCGCCCGAGATGGTCACCGGCATCGCCTTCCTCACCTTCATGGTCCCGGCCATCGTGCTCATCGTCTGCTTCGTCCTGTTCTTCTTCATGCATCGCCTGGACGCCAAGCAGATGGCCGTCATCAACGCCGACCTCGACAAGCGCCACAAGGAGGACGAGGCCAAGATCGCTGCCTCGCTCAAGAATGAGGTCGCGCTCGACGCGGCTGCCCAGGAGACCGAGGACTAGCGTCTTCGCTCCTCGGGGCCTGACGGCGGCCCGGCGCCTCCTGCGCGTCGGGCCGCCATGGGGGAGGAGGGCGCGCCTGCCCGCCTCCCCGGCCCCGGCCGCACGGCGCGGGCGTGCCCTGCCCGCCGCCCGCACCGTGCGAAGACCCGCGCCCACGCCTGCAAGGGAGGACCTCCGATGCTCAACGCCCTGCTCTTCGCCCTGGCGGTCGCCATCCTGTTCGCCGGATGCGCCGCGCTCGTGGTGGACGTGCTCATCTCGTTGTCGACTGATCGCTGTCGGGTGCCCGTGCCGGCCGAGTACGTGGCCAAGCCCGTCGGCGACCGCTCGGAGGTCAACCGCCCAAGCGGCCTGTTCGTGCTGGCGGTGCCCGAGTTCACCTACGCCTTCGAGGGCCGGCGCTACCGCGGCAAGAGCGCCAACGTGTTCTTCCACCTCTACCTGCGGCCCGGCGCCCTGGCCGTGCCCTTCGTGGGCGGCAAGACCTACGAGGTGTTCGTCAACCCCATCAAGCCCACCGTGTTCGTCACCGCCGGCGAGCAGCGCCTCACCTTCCTGCGGATGGTGGGCATCGCGGTGGTCGTGCTGGGGATGGCGCTCCTCTGGTGGGTCATGCACCTGCCGCCGCTCTCCTAGCGGCGCGCCCGGGGCAGGGGAGGGTCCCTGCCCGGCTGTGCCCCGGAACGGATGCGCCCCGGCGCCCGGCGTGCTGATGGCACCTATTCCGCCCTGGCATAGGCGCCATCAGCACAGCGATTCTGACCTGGGAAAACTTCGGCTCAGCGCCGTGCTGTTTCGCTATTTCAGCTATTCCGGGGGCCCGCGCTATAGTCCTTCCCACGGCAGGGGAGGGCGCGTCGTCCCTCCGGTTTGCCGCCACCGCCGAACCTTCCCACCGATGATTCCCAGGGCCCTTCGCGGCCTTGTCAGGGGTGTTTTCTAAAAGCGCGAGAGAGGGGGTGATTTTGCGTGAGCCCGCAGGTCGGCCGGACGGGCGCCAGCCCGCGCCAGCCGGTCGCGACGGCATCGCGAAATCCACGTACAACGCGTTAAGAGAAGAGAAAGAGGAGGTTACTTCATGGCTACATTCATCAAGGAGGACGCGCGTCCGCGCGTGACGTTCCTCGACGACGGCACCGAGGTCTACCGCACGTCCCCCTGGTCCCCTCCGGGATGCCATGGCGTGGGCTGCGGCATCCGCGCCTTCGTCAAGGACGGCAAGATCACCAAGGTCGAGGGCGACCCCGATGACGTGATCACCCAGGGCCGCCTGTGCGTGCGCTGCCTGCGCGTGCTCGACCTTCAGTACCACCCCGACCGCATCGTCCACCCCATGTACCGCGACCCCGCCGACCGCGGCAAGGCCGACGCCTGGAAGACCGTCACCTGGGACTGGGCCTACGACAAGATCGAGGAGGAGATCGCCAAGTGCAAGGAGAAGTACGGTCCTAACTCCCTGACCGTGCTCACCGGCACCGGGCGCGAGGCCGGCCGCTACATGACCAACACCTCCGCGCGCGTCTGCGTCACCACCAACCAGTGCTACACCCAGACCGGCTTCTCGTGCATGGCCCCGCGCGACACCGTGTGCTCCATGATCGGCGGCGCCGGCTACATCGAGTACGACTTCGCCAACGGCCTGCCCGGCCGCTACGACGACCCCGAGTTCGTGCAGCCCAAGTACCTGCTCAACTGGGGCCGCGACTCCCTGCGCTCCAACCCGGACGGCACCTGGGGCCACTCCATCATCGAGCTGCTCAAGCGCGGCACGAAGCTCATCAACGTGGACCCGCGCGTCAACTGGCTGTCCACCCGCGCGCTCTACCACATGCAGCTGCGCCCCAACACCGACACCGCGCTCGCCTTCGGCCTGCTCAACGTCATCATCAACGAGGACCTCTACGACCACGACTTCGTGGAGAAGTGGTGCTACGGTTTCGACGAGTTCAAGGAGCGCGTCAACGAGTACTCCGTCGAGTGGGCCGCCAAGGTCACCGAGGTGCCCGAGCAGATGATCCGCGACGTCGCCCACTGCCTGTCCGAGAAGCCCTGGGGCCTCAACATGGGCCTGGCCAACGACCAGAACCCCAACGGCGTGCAGTCGGTGCACTGCCTCTACGCCCTGGCCGCCATCACCGGCAACCTCGACATCCCCGGCGGCACCAACATCGGCTGGAACATCACGCTCGACTTCGGCGGCAACAAGTACGACGGCAACGGCGAGGAGTCCTCGGCCAACCAGAAGAAGGAGGTCATCCCTCCCAACCCGGTGACCCAGGAGCAGCGCGACTCCACCATCGGCCTGTCGCGCTACAAGATCTACCAGCTGCTGCTCGGCAAGGCCGTGCCCGACGTCATCATCGACACGCTCGAGAACGACGAGCCCTACCCGATCCGCTTCTGCTGGATCCTCCACACCAACCCGGTGTCTCCCACCAACACCGCCGCGCCGCAGCGCTGGCATGCCGCCCTCAAGCGCATGGACTTCGTGGTGGCCCAGGACATCTTCATGAACCCGACCATCGCCTCGTGCTGCGATCTGTTCCTGCCCCTGGCCACGTGGCTCGAGCATGACGGCTACATCACCCAGCTCATGGGCGAGCACCCCGGTCCTGTGAAGGGCATGGTGAAGGTGGTCGAGCCGCTCGGCGAGGCCAAGAGCGAGTTCCAGATCATCCACGACCTGGCCCAGCGCCCCGCGTTCCGCGACAACTTCTACATCGACGGCGAGTCCAAGGTGTCCTCCATCGAGAACTACATCACCCAGGACCTCACCAAGGTGGTCGGCTTCGGCCATGACTGGGAGTACCTCAAGGAGCACGTGCAGGTGTCCCGCAAGACCGAGTACCTCAAGTACGAGCGCGGCATGCTGCGCAACGACGGCCAGCCCGGCTTCAACACCACCACCGGCAAGGTGGAGCTCATGAGCCTCATGTTCGCCGCCTGCGACGGCGACCCGCTGCCCTACTACGAGGAGCCCGTGTTCAGCCCCTACTGGGAGGACACGACGGCGGACGACCCGCTGCACGACTCCGAGGCGAGCCGCTTCATGCGCGCCTACACCGCCGAGCACCCGGACTGGAAGAAGGACTACCCCGTCATCCTCACCACCGGCGCGCGCAACTGGGCCTCGTTCCACTCCGAGCACCGTCAGTCCAAGATGCTGCGCGAGATTAAGGAATACCCCTACGTGCAGATGAACCCGGAGCTGGCCGAGCAGATCGGCGTCATCGACGGCGACTGGGTGCGCATCGAGAACCCGTGGGGCCACTGCTACGAGAAGGCGAAGGTCACCCCCATCGTCAAGCCCAACGTGGTCATGGCCGACCACGGCTGGTGGTACCCCGAGGAGGACATGAACGAGCCGAGCATCGGCGGCGTGTGGGCCTCCAACATCAACACGCTGGTCCCCAACAACGTCATCGGCCACTACGGCTTCGGCGCGCCGATGAAGGCCCTGTGCTGCCGCATCGTCAAGGCTGACAAGCCGCCTCTGAGGGAGGTCGCGCCGCAGAACATCAAGAGCCAGCAGAACTACCCCGGTTCCATCAAGAACGATCCTTTCCTCAAGGATCTCGTGGTCGAGTAAGGAGGAGACGTCAATGACTCAGAAATACGGTCTGCTGATCGACAACTACTGGTGCACCGGCTGCCATAGCTGCGAGATCGCGTGCAAGAACGAGCACGACTACCCCATCGGCCAGTTTGGCATAAAGATGCTGGTCAACGGCCCGTGGGAGCTGATGGAGGAGGGCAAGTGGGAGCACACCTACTACCCCGTCATCACCACCTACTGCGACCTGTGCGCCGACCGCGTGGCCGCCGGCGAGCAGCCCACCTGCGTGCTGCACTGCCTGGCCAGCGCCATCGAGTACGGCACGGTGGAGGAGCTCGCCGCCAAGATGGCCGAGCGCGACCGCCGCACCTCCTGTCTCTTATACACATCTCCGAGCCCACGAGACTAAGGCGAATCGCGG
>CANSQW010000050.1 GCA_947649215.1 uncultured bacterium
TTGCAGCCGCGACGTTCTGCACGCAGGCAGCGTTGGACAACGCAGCTAAGCCGTCGTTGTTTCTATGGTTGACATCGGCCCCAGCATTCGCGAGAGCATTGATTTTCTCCGCCGCATCTCGCCAACTTATAGCGGCATAGTGCAAGGAGATTTGCCCCTCATCGTCAATCTGGTTGACGTTTGCCCCGAGCGAAATTAAATATTCGACCACTTCTACGGAGGCATTGGCGCAAGCCATCATAAGCATACTATGCCGATTTGCGCCTTCCGGCCCTATCCTGACCGAAAGATTGCTTTGGACAAAGTCTTCGCTTGCCTTCAGAACATCCAAATCTGAGAAAGCGCAAGCATTAACGCAGTTGATTACTGCACGCTTCCGACTATCCGCCGGCTCAAGAGGGCGGCACTCCTCATGCCATCCCTCCCGACGATTCTTTTGGCGGCCAAGCATGTCCTCATAGCGCCGCCTCTTTTTTTCGACCACACCAAGGCCTTGCTCGAATGCAGCCTTAATATCGCGGTTCGTCATCGACTGAGCGATTTCTCGCGCACTCAGGCCTTCGTCATTCTTCGCATCGACATCAGCGCCTGCCTCAATCAGGAACATGATCGCTCTTTCGCAGTTACGCCGAGCGTTATCACCAGTAAGGAATTGAACGAGAGGGATGTTGCCCAAAGCATCGGTCGCATTTACATCCGCCCCGAAATGCTCGAGAAGGCAAACAAAAGCGACCTCCTTGCAGTAAAACAGAGGCGTTCGGCCATCGGCGCTTCTCTCGTTCGGATCAGCACCGGAATCCAGAAGCGAAATCGCCTTTTCGAAATCTCCCTTCGCGCATGCTGCCGACAACTCCGGCAGCTCAGAGGGAGAAGCTGGCCCATTCGACGAAGCAGGGCCAGCCTCAGGCTCGCTCTGCTCTGCAGCTTGAGCAAAAGCCACCACCGAGCCGAAGTTGCCGCGTCTCTTCGCCCTGTCGAGGGGAGTTTCTCCCTGCTTGTTGGCATGGCTCAGATCAGTACCGCATCTGACAAGCAACTCGATCTCATCCAAGCTGTTCGCGTCAATTGAACCGATGATCGGAAGGTCTCCATCATCATCTGGAATGTTGGGGTCAGCACCATGATCGAGGAGCACCCGCATAGCGGCCACCCCATCGGCAAAAGCCAAGGGCGTACCAAAGGACTTTCTTAAATTGGGATCAGCGCCGTGCTCGAGCAGAAACGATACCAGCTCGACATTTCCGCGATTTGCCGCATTGGTCAAGGCCGATTCCCCATTACCCTGGCACAAATTGACGTCGGCACCGTACTCAACGAGAAGCTCCGAGATGGGGAGGCTGCCCATTACGGCCGCTTGGACTATCGGGGTTATGGTGTATACGGGATTGGGAACGGTGATCGAGTCGTTGTTCTCTTCATAGGTATATCTTTTGTTAGGGCTCTCCCCTTGTTCCAGCCCCCGCTTCACAAGCTCTGGATTGTTCTTGACAATGCCCATCGTCAGCAGGGAGCCCTTGAAGAGACTCTCGAGCTCAAAGAGTTGCCAACGCCCAAACGCACTTTCTGAATCAAACATATCGCTTCTCCGCCTCCACTCGCCTTAAGAGCTTTGGTGGACGACCCGAGAAAGAGCGACTTGAAGAGGAGGACATCCACCCTTGTCGCCAGACAACCCTGTAAATACGCAACCACGTATTAGAGGACGGATAGATGCCCTCCTTAACCGTGGTTGGCGTAAAGCTAACAGTTCTTATTGGGTTGTCTGGCGCAAGCAGTGTATCACAGGGCGCGCTAGGAGAACTAGCCGGTTCGTATTATCGAAGCAGCTTCCAAGGCGAAGCGTTCGCAGGACAACAGGCTGTAAGAAGGCTGGTGACGCGTAGCGACCCACCAGGACGAGGGGCTATTCCCCGTCCGCCCAGAACTGGAGCAGCGCTTCGTTGAAGCGGTCGGGGGCGTCCATGTTGGCGCAGTGGCCGGCGCCCTCCACGACTACTACCTGGCTGCCAGGCTCGGACGCGGCCCACGCTTGCACGGCCTCAAGCTCCAGGGGCAGATCGTGCTCGCCGCAGCCGATGAGCAGCGGATAGGCGCGAGGGCAGGGCTCGTGCTTGCCCACCAGCTTGCCCAAGGCTGCCAAGTGCCGCAGCGAGCGCTTGGGGAAACCGAGGTTGAGCTCGTAGAACTCCTGCTGCGCCCGCTCGGTGTGGGCTGAAATGGCCTTGTTGGCCTCGGCGAACCATCGCACCGACACGAGGGCCTTGCCCACCATGGCCATCTGAGCCGCGCCGTTGGCCTTGAGCAGCTCGGGATCGGGGCGCGTTATGTCGTAGGCGCCGAAGCAGGCCAGGGACGTCACCCGCTCCGGATAGACGCAGGCGAAATCCTGGGCCAGCACTCCGCCGAGCGACACGCCCACCACATGGGCCACGGCCGCGCCCTCGGCATCCAGAAGGGCGTTCAGCCACAAGGCCATGGATTCAAGGCTGTCGCCGCGGCGGGCCTCGGTCGAGTCGCCATGGCCGAGAATGTCCACAGTGATGACGCTGTAGCGCCCACGGAAGGCCTCCACCTGAGTCCGGAACATCCGATGGTCGACGAAGGCCGCGTGGAGCAGCAGCACCCACGGTGCCCCCTCGGTCTTGTCCACGTGATAAACGAGGGGAGCGCCCTCCACCTGGCGCCGCTGCATTCCCAGACCCATAGCCCTATCTCCTTACGTTCTCGGCGCTCGAAGGGCTTGATCACATCGATAGCCAGATAGTCGAAAGCCTTCACGTTGCGCGCTGCCAAAGCGCAGTTGCCTTGCTTAGGCGATGCCAAAGATATCATCTTTCAGCGGAACGAAGAAGCCGGGGCTCCTTTTGCGGGCAGCCCGGCTTCTTCTTCTCCACCGCCGCGCGTCGCTTCCTTCTCGCCAGCAGAAGGCCGGCGATTCCGACGAACGCAAGCCCTGGGAATCACCAGGTGAGGGTTATCTGGAGGTTGGCGCCGCGGATGGCGGCGGTTACGCGGAGGGCCATGCTGCGGGCGAGGCTGGCCACGACGGCCAGGCCCAGGCCCGAGCCGCCGCCGGCGCGAGCGGCGTCGGCCTGGTAGAAGCGCTCGAAGAGGCGGTCGGCGTCGATGGCGTCCGGGTCGGCCACGGCGTTGGAGAAGGTGAGGGAGCGACCGCGCTGGCGGATGGTGGGCGCGCCGCTTCCGTAGCGCAGGGCGTTGGCCACCAGGTTGTCGAAGATGCGCGCGAGGGCCTCGGCGTCAGCCTCCAGGAGCACGCCCTCGTCCTCGAAGTCCACGACAGGCTCCCAGCCGCGCTCCTCGAAGGCGGGGAAGTGGCCCACGAGCACCCCGGCCAGCACCTGGTGCACCTTGACGGGGCGCAGGTCGAGCTCGGCATCTGGGTCGTTGGCGCGCGCGTAGGCGAAGAGCTGGTCGAGCAGCGACTCCATGGCACCGAGCCGCGCGGCAGCGGCGTCCAGGTAGTGCGCGCGGCGGGCGGCGTCGGCCTCGTCGGCAGCCAGCTGCACGTAGCCGCGCGCGCCCATGAGCGGCGTGCGGATGTCGTGGGAGAGACTCGCCAGGTCGCGCTGGAAGTCGCGCTGTGCGGCCGCGGCGCCCCGCTGCTCCTCGTCGGCGCGGTCGAGCTCCGCGTTCACCGCGCGAGCCAGCTCCGCGAAGGAGCGTCCGGGCATCTCCGTGGTCATGCGCGCGTTCGACCGCACGCCGCGCGTGCGCAGGAACGCGGCCATCCTCCGCAGCTCGCGCCCGTAGGCGACGGCTACCGCGAGGCCGCACGCCGCGAGGCCCGCCAAGGCCAGCGCAAGTCCGATCATCGGCCCTCCTTCCTCAGCCGCCCCTGGCGGCCGGCCTTCCCCTCCCCGCGCCTTTACGCAGTTCGCGCCCGTCGGCGCCCCAGCAGCCTGAGGGACGCCGCGGACGGCGCCCCATCGTACCAGGACGCCCCGCAGACGGCGCCCTGTCATACCGGGAGCCACCGAGGGCGGCGCCCCATCGGCACGCGGGCGCCCTCCGTCGGCGCCCCCGCCGCTACAGGTCGCGACGCCGGCAGACGGCGAACGTCAGCGCGCCGCAGACCGCGAGCCAGATCAGCAGCACCGCCAAGACGGCCACGCCGACCGGCGCCCCGGCGAAGCCGAGCGCGCCGCCAGGGACGGCGAGCTGCGCCGCTCCCGGCGCCAGCAGGTTCAGGGCGCCAGACGGCAGCCAGGCGGGAAGGGCGTCCATCCACGGCAGGACGCGCCCGAAGTACGCGAGCGCCTGGGCGAGCAGCGCGCCGAACATGGAGGACGACACCACAATCGCCTCGGCGATGCCGGCGGCCTTGCTGCGCGTGAGCCAGACGACGAGCGCCGTCAGCCACGCGTAGACGGTGGCCGAGAGCCAGGTCAGCAGCATCCATAGTAGCAGGCCGCCAACGGCCTCGTCGGCGCGGTAGCTGATGCCCGCCAGGGCGAAGGACGCCGCGCACGACACGGCTAGCACTATCAGGAACCAGAGCGCCATCAGGGACGCCAGCAGCAGCTTCTCGCCATAGTAGGCGACGCGGGCGCGACGGGTCATCGTCAGGTTCCGGACGAAGTGCGTCTCGAAGTCGGCCGAGAAGAACAACGCCACCAGCAAAGACGCGGTCACGGCGAGGAACCCACCGCTCACGAACCCCGAACCGAACAGCCCGGTGAGGCTGCCGAATTGCCGCATCTCGGCGGACACATCCCGGAAGTCGTCGACGGTGGGCACCTCGCGGAATCCGTCGGCGCGGACGGAAGTGCCAGGGCCCTGCACCGTGACGGCGAAGCTCTCCTCCGCCTCCTCACGCGGCATCAGCTCGCTCTGCACCTCGTCGACCGTCATCATCTCGGTCTGGGCGTAAAACGCCAGGAAGTCGGGCTGCGTCACCCAATGGAGCATGCCCGCCGCGAAGGCCATGCACGCCACGAGCACAACGCTCATCACCCACAGCGCCTTGCCGCGAATGAGCCGGTAGAGGTCTGATCTCAGCAGGTTAAGCATGGCGCCTCCCCTCCATCAGCTCCACGAAGTAGTCCTCCAAATCGCGCCGATGCGGCGAAAACTCCAGGATGACCTGCCCCGCCGCCTTGAGCGCCTGGGCCACGGACTCGGCGTCGTAGGCCCCGGAGACGATGATGGCCTGGTCGGGCTCGGCGCGGTAGGTGGCCGCGGGCAGCGCCTCCTGCAGCTGAGCCAACGTGCGCGACGGGTCGGTCGTGCGCACGCGCAGGCTCTCGCCGCATTCGGCTTGCACCTGGTCGGCCGTCATCTCACGCACCATGGTGCCCTCGGCGATGACGCCGTAGCGCGTGACCATGCGATCGAGCTGGTCGAGCACGTGCGAGCTCACCACCACGGTCACGCCGAACACCTCGTTCAGACGCACGAGCAGGTTGCGCATGGCGCGCGTGCCCTCCGGATCGAGGCCGTTGAAGGGCTCGTCCAGCAGCAGCACGTCCGGACTGCCGAGGAGCGCCAGCGCCAGACCGAGGCGCTGCTTCATGCCGAGGGAGAAGCCCTTCGCCTTCTTGCCCTCCGCGTAGTCGAGGCCCACCAGGCGCAGAACCTCATGGCAGCGCTCGCGCGCATCCACGATACCGACCGCCAGGGCCTTCGCCATCAGGTTGTCGAAGGCGGAGAGGTTGGGCAGCAGCCCCGGCTCCTCGATGAGCGCGCCCACGCGCAACCCGCCCGGCGTCTCCGCGCCTTTCTCGTCCCCGAACAGGCATATCTCGCCAGCAGTCGGCGTCACCAGACCGCAGATCATCTTCATGACCGTCGACTTGCCCGCGCCGTTCTTCCCGACGAACCCGTAGATGTCGCCGCGCGCCACGGTCATGTCGAACCGGTCGACCACGCGGCGGCCGCGATACTCCTTGGCCAGGCCGCGCACCTCTATCACGCCCATGGATCTCCCTTCAACTCTCCTTACTCTAACGAGTATCGCCGCAAGAGATTAAGAAGTTCCCGGGCAATCATTAAGAAAGTGTGAGGAAGGGAGCGCGGGGCGAGGGAGGCGACGGCGCCGAAGCGGCAAAGAACGGGATGGGGCGGGAACGCGGAACGAGGGGAAGGCACGCGCGCGAGAAGGGGGCGGGGAACCGAACGGGCACGGGGAAGGCGGGGGCAGGGGCGAACACGAGTGGCGAAGAGCAGGGCGGCACCCGGGGACGAGACGCCGGGGACGGCCGGGAACGCAGCCGCGGGCATGTTTGACGGGTAACAAAAGCGCGGCGGGGCCCCGGGGGGGGCTAGAGCGCCCCCTGGTAGCCGCGGCCCCCCACCGGGTGGGTGTAGGCGTCGGTGCCCGAGGGGCGCAGCTTGTGGCGCAGGTTGGACACGTGCACGTTGACCGTGCTGTCCTCGGTGGCGTAGGGCTCGCCCCACACCAGCTCGAACAGCTCCTGCTTGGTGAACACGCGCTTCGGGTGCGAGGCCAGCAGCTCCAGGATGTTGAACTCAGTGCGCGTGAGGGGCACGTCCTGGCCGTCCACCTCCAGCGTGCGGGCGGCACGGTCGACCTGCCAGCGACCGACGCACAGCAGACGGCCGCTCTCGACGGCATCCGGCGCGCCCTCCCCCGCCGGCGCCGCAGCCGCCTCCCCCGCCTTCCGCGCCTGAGCGCGTGCCTGGCGGTGGCGCAGCTGCACGCCGATGCGCGCAGAAAGCTCCTCCAAGTCAAACGGCTTGGTCAGGTAGTCGTCGGCACCCAGCTTCAGCAGGTCAACCTTGTCGGCCGGCGCGGTGCGCGCCGACACCACGATGATGGGCATGGTGGCATCAGACGCGCGGATGAGCGTCACCAGCCCCTCGCCCGCGAGTCCTGGCAGCATAAGGTCGGTCACCACCAGGTCGAAGCGCTCGCGCTCCAGCAGCAGCTGCGCCTCGGTACCCGAAAACGCGCGCACGCACTCATATCCGCACCGTTCCAGATGATCGCCGACTATCTCGTTGATAGACGCGTCGTCCTCGATCAGCAGGACGCGCACACGTCCAGCTGCGTCGCTGGGCACCGCAGGGTGCTCCGGCGAGCGACTGGGCGCTTTCGCCTGCCCCGCCGCGCCGCCTTCGACGCCCGTCTCGCTCGTGATGATCGCGCCGTCCCCGCCCATGCTCGCTTCCTTTCCCCGATTGCGCATCCTCCGATGATAGCAAACAGAGACCCCCCCCCCGGTCAACTCCCGCGGGGCGTATTGCCGGACGAGCGGCTGCGACAGGAACGGGAAGGCCTAGCGGGCGTGCTTGCCGCGCGCCGGCTCCGCGCTCTTCTTGCGGCGGAACAGGCCCGTGGAGGAAGCGGCTTCCACCTGCACGGGGATGGGCTCGTCGCTCACCGGGCGCGCGTCGTGCGGACGCGTCATGGGACGTCGGCTGTCGCGCGGCTGCAGCGGCGAAGAGGGGGTTCCCTGCGCGTAGCTGTGCGGCTGATGGGCGGCGGGGGCGTCCACCTGGACGTAGCCCGAGCCGGCCGAGCCGCCTCGCGAGCCGCGGCTCGGCGAGGCCTGGCGGGCGTTGGCGTTGACCCGCGGGTTCTGCCACGGCCGCGAGTCGGCAGCAACCCGACCCTGAGCGCGATCCTGGCGCGGGGCCTGCTGGGCCTGAGCGGCGGCGCGCTGGGCGCGGGCGGCCTGAGACGGCTGCGCAGCACGGGCC
>CANSQW010000051.1 GCA_947649215.1 uncultured bacterium
CCCCCGCAGAACCCGCCTATGTCAGATTCGCCCCCCTCCCCGGAAAAGTTGGCCAAAAATGGCACGCTTTACGCGCCAAGGCCACCCTCAGGCGCCCACCGGGCAACCGCGACCTGGGAAAACGCCCGCGCAAGGATGCCCAGACTGCCGGAAGCCGCGTAAAACGCACTGTTTTTGGCCAGAATCTTCAAAATCAACTGCGACGACTCCGAGCAATGGGTTGGACGAGGCGTTCAGGAAGCGCTCGCGCAGCAGCCCGTCGGCGTTTTCGCTCGCGCCCATCCGCCTGGAGTGGCGCGACGGCGCGAAGCGGCATTCTTCGCCGATCTTCGCGGTGGCTTGCGCGCGGGCGGCGAGCCCCCGCCCCAACCCGCCATGCCGCAGCCGTTCTCGCGCTCAGATAGCGCAAGGCGCCCGTGGTGATCCGGGGGATCCCTCTTTCGCATGATGTTCTAGGCGAACACCATTCTACCGACGCCCTTGGGTCACCGCTCATCGGCAATCGTCGCATTTGGAATGAGAATTCAAGGGCTATACGAGAGAATCAGCGCGACGCTGGAACCTGTAGCCAGCTACGTCCGCCATAGACGGAAGGAGCCGCCCATGAACCTGCTTGCGCCGATCATCGTCGTCGTGGCGTTTGGGGTTGCCGTGGGATCTATCTGGGCCACCAAGCCGGGCGGGCGGCTGTGGGGATTCAAGGACACGGGGTACGACCCGAAGCGGCCGCCCTCCCCTGCCGAGTGGCGCAGCACGCAGGTTCGCTACACCGTCCTCGCCCTCTTCCTCGGCGCGCTCTTCACCGCCGTCGCGCTCGTCGCCTCGTCGGCCGCCTAACGCACGAGGGCCCCGCGTCGCTGGGACGCGGGGCCCTCGTGCTGTGCGACGGCTACAGCTCGACGCGGCCGAACTTGGCGAGAAGCTCGGTGGCGGCGGTGCAGGCATCGCAGTCGCACCACTTGGCGCCCTCGGCCTTGCGCTGCTGCTGCGTCGCGAGGATCTGGGCGGCCGACTCCTCGCCGAACAGCTCCTTCGCGGGGCCCTCGGCGAAGGCGATGACGCCGTCGATGGTGGTGGGGCGCCCCTCCAGCACGTCGAGGAGCCGTTCGGTGGCCGCGTCAGCCGCCGCCTCTCCCCCGGCGGCCACGGCGTCGCGCCACGCCAGCGCGGCATCCTTGGTCACCTGCGTGCTCGCCCCCGACGCCGCGAGCACCTCGACGCGCTCCGCGATATAGCCGATCAGCTCCTTCTCCATGTCAGACCTCCTCAGTCAGGTTCTTTCGCTACGCGAAATCATAGGCTAGAAGCGCTCGCCTTTTTAACATCAGTGATGTTAAACTAATGATGTTAAAAATCACGTTCGAAGAGGAGCGTCCATGTACGAGTCGCCGTTCACGCGCACCGCCCAGATGGACAACCTCTGCATGGAGATCGCTGAGATGGTGGGGCGCCTCGAGCCAGCGGGCACGCTGGGCACGAGCCCCGTCCTCCACCGCGCGCTGCGCATCCAGACCATCCACTCCTCGCTCATGGTGGAGGGCAACACGCTCTCGCTCGATCAGGTGACCGCGATCCTCGACGGCAAGCACGTCCTGGGCGACTGCGATGACATCCGAGAGGTCGAGAACGCCGGCCGCGCCTATGCGCTGCTGCCCGAGCTCGATCCCCTCTCCCTTGAGGATCTGCTGCGCGCCCACCATGCCATGACCGAGGGGCTCGTGCCGAGCGCCGGGCGGCTCAGGGACAGCAACGTCGGCATCTTCGATGGCGAACGGCTCATCCACGCGGGATCGCCCGCCGCCTATGTTCCCGAGCTCATGGGAGACCTGTTCGGCTGGCTGGCCCAGACCGACCTGCATCCCCTCCTGCGCTCCTGCGTGTTCCATTACGAGTTCGAGTTCATCCATCCCTTCGCAGACGGAAACGGCCGCACGGGAAGGCTCTGGCACACGCTGCTGCTGTCTCGCTGGCGCGACCCGCTCGCCTGGCTTCCCGTTGAGGGCGTGATACTACGGCGGCAGCAGGATTACTACGCCGCCTTCGCGCGCGCGGAGGCTCTCGGCGATTGCGCGCCTTTCGTCGAATACATGCTCGAAGCCATCCACGAGGCCCTCACGCCCTACTGCCAGGAGAGGCGACCCGCCGACCTGCGCAAGGAATCCGCCCTTGCCTTCTTGGCCGCGAACCCGCACGCCACCATCGCCCAGGTCGCCGAGCACCTGGGGGTCAGCCGGGCGACCGTCGACCGCCTCATCGCCGCGCTGCGCGATGAGGGGCGCCTGGAACGCACTGGGTCTCGGCGGGCGGGCGCATGGAAGGTGCGCCGCTAGCGCCCCCTGGTTTCCGGGCGGCATCAGGTTGGTGGCGGGTTGGCGACGGCGCGCGCGAGGCGGGTAGCATGGGCGCGTCACGTTTCACCCCGAGGAAGGGAGCCGACCATGGCCTACGAGATCGTCACCGCCGACTACGTGCTGGACAACCTGGGCGCCTTGCCGCTCGTCGACGTCCGGCCCGGCTTCATGTACGCCGAGAGCCGCATCCCCAAAGCGCAGTCCATCGAGCTCATGGCCGCGAAGGAGGCGCCAGGCGACACGGCGGACGTCTTCGTCGCCGCGTTCGAGCGCGCGGGCCTCGGGCCAGACGACGAGTTCATCGTCTACTGCCACGACGGCGGCCTGGCACGCGAGGCATGCGACCTCTTGGAGTCGCGCGGCTACACGGGCCAGAAGTGCTATGCCGGCAGCTGGGTCGACTGGATCGCCGACCCTACGCGCCCCGTGGAGCGCTAACGCGACCCCGGGTCTGCGGCAACGCGCCAGCTCACCGCGTGGGCTGCAGGCGACTTGCGGCGCGCCCTCATGCTTGGAGCCTAGACGTGGGACTCGTCGTAGAGGGCGAGGGCGGCCTTGCAGGCGGCGAGGCGGCCGCATGCCAGCTTCTCGTGGTAGTGGTCGTCGTACCAGTCGAAGGTGGGGCGGGCGGCCTCGCGAGCCGCGTCCTCCTCCAGAATCGGCAGGTCGGCGGCGAGCGCCTGGCGCACATCCGCCGGCTCCTCGCCGCGCGCCAGGCGCTCGCGCACCGCGCGCAGGTAGTCGAGCTCCGCGCGATCCCACGCGTCGAAGCCGTCGCCGTCCGCCGCCCGCGCCGCCACCTCGGCAGCGCGCGCATCGAGAAGCTCCCCGTAGTTCATGTCACCCGCACCTCCTCGCCCCAGTATGCCACGCCCCGCGCGCCGGCGCCGGGTGCCGGGAAGCCCGTTTCCGGAAAAGTGGCCAAAATCAACGCGGTTTACGCACCCAAATAGCCACAAGACGCTCACTGGGCAACCGCGACCTGGGGAAACGCACGCGAAAGAGAGGCCGAGCCGCCTGAACCAGCGTAAAACGCGGCATTTTTGGCCAACTTTTCCCGAGACGGCCCAATCGCCCTAGCGCGAAGCCGCCGCAGGGCGCGCGCAGATTTCGGCAACCAGCAGCCAGGCGCCACGCGCAGGGCTCGGCTAGGCGCGCTCGCGGATGGTCACGTGGACGATGTCGCCGGGCTGCTTGCCGATCTGCGTGCGGATGTCCTTGCGCACGCCGATGATGTGGCCGGGCGTCCCCATCCGCACGAGGCTGCCGTCGTAGGGCACGCCGTCGAAGGTCGCGCGCACCTTCACGCGCCCCCGCCCGAACTCCTCCCGCACGTCGAAGGGGAACTCCACGTACGCCCCGTCGATGTCGGGCACCTTCCGCAACTCTGCGTCGAATTCGTACGACTCACGCGCCATGTCGCTCCTTCCGCCGCGCCGTCTCGCCCTCGCAAGAATACACCCCACGCCGCCTGACGCTGGCAACGGGTGCCAACCCGTTGACCCGAAGCCCGCCGCGGGCCGCCAGGGAAGCCGGCTACCCTTCGCAGGCGCGACGCTCCGCCGGGCTGGCCGCAGCTCGCAGCCGCAGCTCGCACGCCGAGCGCCGGCTCGATCACGCAAGCCCCCCCACGACGACCACCCGGATGATCGCCCCCCGCTCGCTCATCTGCCGCGAAGAGGAGCCTTGCGGCAGCACGCCACGACGGTGCGGGCCGCCCTCTGGGATAATGGCCGTAGAAGTCCGATCGCGATGAAGGAGGCGGCAGTGCAGACGATCTACCTCGCTGGAGGGTGCCTGTGGGGCGTGCAGGCCTTCGTCAAGACCCTCCCGGGCGTGACGGCCACCGAGGCGGGGCGCGCCAACGGGCGCACCGGGCGGCTCGACGGCCCCTACGACGGCTACGCGGAATGCGTGAGGACGACGTTCGACGAGACCCGCGTCAGCGTCAGCCAGCTCATGGCGTACCTCTTCGAAGCCATCGACCCCTACAGCGTGAACCGCCAGGGCGCCGACATCGGCGAGAAGTACCGCACCGGCGTGTACAGCGAAGACCCCGCCCACCTCGCCGAAGCTGCCGCGTTCATCGCGGCGCGGCCCGACCACGACCGCATCCGCGTCGAGGTGCGCCCGCTCACAAGCTACGTGCGCAGCGCCGACGAGCACCAGGACCGCCTGGATCGGCATCCCGGCGACTACTGCCACATCCCCCGCGAACTTTTGGAGAAGCATCGCGCGTAGGCTGCCCCCCAGAACCCGCCGACGCCAGATTCACCCTCATCTCGGGAAAGCTGGCCAAAAACAGCGCGTTTTACGCGCGAAAGCCGCCGACGAACGCCCGCCGGGCAATCGCGACCTGGGCAAACGCTCGCGCAGGGACGCCCCGACTGCCAGAAGCCGCGTAAAACGCACCGTTTTTGGCCATTTTTCCCAAAATAGGGGCCCACTCACAACCAGCGGCACCCTTTCCCGAGACGCTCGCCCCACGCCGCCAGCACCCGCGGCGCTACTTCACCACCGCCAGGTTCACGCTGGCCAGGAGGTTGGGAATGCTGCGAACGGCAGAGCGGTTCCACTCCTTGGCGCGGTCGGGCAGCTCCTCCCAGGGCACCAGGTAGGGGCTGAGCCGGCGCTCCACGTCCTTGGCGGCGCCGTAACTCCAGCCGGCCCGCTGCCGCTCGCGCAGCCAGCGACGATGTTCCAGGATGGCCAAGCACTCAACCTCGCTCGCGGTGAACGCGCTCACCCGCTGATCGGGGCGGCACGTACCCGCGGGAAGCACCTCGTAGCCCAGGGTCTCCAGCTTGTGATGGATGCTGCTGATGTAGGCGATGGACGAGTCGCGCAGGTCGGGCGGCAGGCTGGCGAAGCTCGCGAACTCTTGATCAGCCTGCGAGGCGATGCGATCGGCGGTGTAGCGCATGAACGAGGTGCGCGCCAGCTCGGTGATGACGTCCGCTTTGCCGGCATACCCCTGGCGCGACAGAAGCTCGGGCGAGTCCACCAGCAGCGGACGGGCGGCAGCCGGCCCGTAGAGGGAGCACACGAGCACGTTCCAGATGAGCTGCTCCTTGCCGATGAGCCACCCAGGCAGAGAGCCCCCGTAGCCGTCGGCCTCGAACCCAGGGTGCGCCTCGCGTGCCTGCCGCACCAGCGCGACAAGCTGCGGAACGTCGTGATCGGCCAGGGGAGACGGCTCGCTCGACAGATCCCGGTGGTAGGCGTCGAGCGCCTCCTCGCATGACTCGAGGAAGTAGTCGCAGGCCCCCTCGCCGAAGTCGAGCTCGACGAAGCGCTGATGCAGGGCGCCGATGATGGCGCCCATCACATCGCAGTCGTCCCACCAGCCGCCGCTCACCAGCTCGATGCGGTTCTGCAGGCACCACGCAGGCAGCGCGTCGAGCAGCGCAGACAGCGGACCTGCCGCGCCCAGGGACTCGTAGGCGCGCGCCTCAGCCTCCATGGTCGCGAGCAGAAGGCGGAGCTCGGCGACGGATTCCTCGGGCTCGCGTCCCTCGCAGGCAAGGTCCTCGATGGCCTTCTGGAAGCTGGGCAGCGGTCCTTTGCCTCCGCGGCCGCGCTCCGCAGAGCCACGGCGGCGATTGAGGGAGAAGGGCGGGCAGAAGCGCTCGAAGGTGGCCACCGTCTCCTCGGGCGAAAGCGTGTTCAGCTTCAAGGTGTGGGCCGTCCACACCGAAACGGCGCGCAGGCACGCCTGAGCGCTCTCCGGCCGCGTGCAGGCTGCCACGATGCGCGACTCGAAGGCCGCTCGCCAGTAGTTGGCGTTGAAGAGCAGCCGGTCGACCGCCGACTGCGTCCCCCGCCGCAGGCCAGCGGCGTCAGGAGACTCCACGAAGACAGCGCCCGCAGGCACGGAGGCCTCGCCGGACGCGAAGGCAAGGTAGGCGGACAGCGCCACCTTTACGATTTCGATGGGCTTCAAGGTGTCGCCACGCCGCATGCGCTCACGCTCGAGGGCGGCCTCGACGGCATCGACGGGACGGGCGGCCCGAGATCGCTTCCTGGCCATCGGTTGGCCAACCCCTCCCCTCTTCATCAGCGGCTTTACGCCATTTCGCAACGTTTCGCCCCCTATGATAGCCGCTCACGGCCACGCCATTGGGCAATGGGGCCCGCACCCGCCGCAGGCGCAGCGCATCGACCGCCCCGCTCGCGCGCGTTCCTAGCGAATCACGGCGTCGGGCCCGGGCTCGAGCAAAAGGCGGGCGAGCTCGATCATCTGGTCGAGCTCGAGCTGCCCGCCAGGGTCGCCCGTCGGGCCCGCCAAGCGATACACGAACGCCCGCGAGGGAAGCTCCGCAGAACGAGCGATCGCGTAGACGGCGGCAGCATCCTCCTGCTCGGCGGCCGCGATGGCGGCAAGGTCGGAGCGGCCGGGAAGGCGCGAGTCCATGACGCTCCGGAAGTCGGGCACGTCTTGGAGGGGAAAGCGAACCGCCAGGCTGCCATCGGCGAGCACGATGACGAGCGCGTCTCCCTCGCCGCTCAGGTCGACCGCCTGGGCCGCGAGGACGGGCTGCGCGAACGCCTCCCGGTACAGCTCGGCGCCATCCGCGAGGGACAGCAGGCTCACGGCGTTTCCCGCCGTGCAGACGACGGCGTCAAGGCCAATATCCGCGCCGCACGGCAGGTGCGGGAGCGCGAGAATGCGGGAGGTTCGGCCCGGGCTGCCGCTCACCACGGAGGAGAAGACGCCCTCTGCCCGCCAAAGGGGCTCTTCGGCGGAGGCGGCCAGATCCCAGGCGGTGACGGCGTAGGGGTTGTTGACCCCCTGGGCGTTCGTCAGGGCGAGCGATGCCGCCACGAGGATGCCGTCCTTCTGATACAGCCCCGACGGCAGAAGGCCGCCCGTGCTGATCCACGTGGCGTCGGGCACGTCTGCGCCGAAGGCCGCAGGCACCATCATGACCGTGCCGCGCGGGGCGACGAACGCCGTGCCGCCCTCCTCGCGGTAGGCACTTGGGGTGCGCGGCCCCAGGCGGTAGAGCACGGCCGGATCGATGGACGAGCCGCCCGCCGAGCCGAACAGGAAGGCTCCCTCGGTCTTGCCCGTCTCGACGTCGATGGCGAGCGCCCCGATCTCCTCGGCGTCCGTGCGGAAGAAGAGCGCGACCAGCCCCTGATCGGGAACGAGGGAAGCCGATATCGGAAAGACGCCGGCCCTCCGCCAAGCCACCTTCGCCCGGCTCACGTCCAGGCAGAACGCTCCGCCCTCCCCCGCGCCGCCGAAGACGAGGAGACGGGTGCGGCCCACCACCTTGAGGCCCCACTCATCGGCGTCAAAACCCTCGGGGTCGGAGAG
>CANSQW010000052.1 GCA_947649215.1 uncultured bacterium
CCTTGCAGGCGGCATCGGCAGGCCCGTTCTTCGCGCCGCAGGCGGGGCAGGTCTTGTCCATCTCGATCGCTGCTGGTCTAAAGCACATGGGAGGGTTCCTTTCGTTTCCGGTACGCGCCGGACGCAGCCGGCATCACATCTGGTTAGGCGGGCACGATGGGGAGCAGGAAGCTGCCCAGGAAGTACACCACGAGCACCTCCACCACCACGTAGACGACGGATATGAGCCAACCGGCCTTCACCTGGTCAGACACCGTGAAGAATCCCTCGCCGAACGAAACCATGAGAGGCGGGCTCATGGGCATGAGGAAGCTGCCGGCGGTGACGGAGGCCATGAGCATGGCGAAGATGGCGGGGGAGACGCCTGCGGCCACGCAGAAGCCCATGACCGGCGGCACGAACAGGGCGCAGAGTGCCGGAGCCGCAGGTACGAAGGTGTGGACCAGGTAGGCCACGGCCATGATGAGCATGAGGGCGAGCAGCGTGTTCATGCCCATGATGCCGCTGCTGAGGAAGAGGTTTACCACGTAGCCCGCCGCGCCGGTGGCGCTGGCTGCGTTGGCCATGCACATCACGCCGCCGACCATGAGCACGACGCCCCATCCCTCGGCCTGCTCGAAGTCCTTCCACGTGAGGATGTCGATGCCGGGGACGAAGGCGATGGCCAGCATGACGATGATGACGTTGATGTTGGACAGCACGGGCACCCAGTTGCCCGCGACGAAGCCGGCAACCAGAACGATCATGTAGATGAGGGACTTCTTGTCCAGGGCGCTCATGGGTTCCTTGTCATCGCCTGCGCGCACGAGGGCGGCCTCCTCGTCAGAGAGCGGCTCAGGCGGAAACACCTTGCAGACGCACGCCCAGATGACCGGGATCATAACCACGGCGATGGCTAGTCCGATGATGAACCACTGGATAAACCCGACGGAGACGCCGTAGGTCTGCTCGAGCATGCCCGCGCACAGGATGTTGAGGGAGTGGCCGAACGGGGTGATGAAGCCGCCGATGATGGCCGCGAAGGCGATGCACATGGCCATGCAGCGCCCCAGGTTGGGCTTGTTTTCCTTCGCGTTGATGCCCTTGAGGAATGGCAGGGCAAGTGCCATGCCCACGGCAACGGCACCGGTGTCGGTCATGAACATCGACACGATGGCCGTGGCCACCATGTAGGCCAGGATAATGCTCTTGGGCTTGGTGCCGGCCTTGGAAACCAAGGCGCTCACCAGGCGTTTTCCCAGGGTGGTCTTCACCATGATGGCGGTCATCACGAACACGCCGAAGATGAACCAGACGGTGAAGTTGGTAAAGCCGCTCCAGGCGGCGGTGAAGCCGTCGACGACGCCGAAGACCGATAGCAGGATGGCGCCGAGCAGGCCGGTGGCGGCTACGGGCAGCGTGTCGCAGATCCAGAACACGATGCACATGAACAAGATGCCGAGCGACATGATGCCCTGATGCGAGAGCTCCTCAGAGCCGGGCATCATGAGCGAGGCGGCAAGGATGACGAGGCCCAGCACGAGGCCTGCAAGGCGCTTGGCGAGGCCCTTGGGCATCGTCTTGGGCGCGATGGTGTTTTCTGAAGCCATGGTTTGACTTCCCCCTTTCGATGGTGCTGCTTTCTGGTTGGGACTACCCCTTCGTGCGTCTCACCTTCCTTCCCCGGCTGGTTGGGAGGGCGCCTGCGGCTCCTTCTCCGCCACGCCGGCTATGAGCTCGAGCGGAGCTGCATCGAGCAGGCTTGCCGTGCGCGAGCTCGAGGCAGCCGGGTCGATGCCGTAGTAGGACTTGGCGTCGTCCATGAGGCTGCGCACGGTGGGCGTGGTCTCATGGACGACGTCGTCCCCACGGCTGCGATGCCGCAGGAAGCTCAGCGCCAGCACGGCCAGCAGTCCGAGGGCGAGCGCGGGGGTGATGGCCGAGGGATCCACGAAGCTCCTCTCTCCCCTGGGCGGTCGCGCGTGTCGCGTCCGCGTTCGCCATGAGTATACGGACGGCCTGGGGAGGGGCGCATTTCGCTATTGGAATCGGCGATTCAAAGAGAGAAATACCCGCTTCTCAGCGGGCGGTGAACGACGTGCCGACGGGCGTGCGGGAGCCTCTAAAGGGAGAACGCCGGCGTATGCAGGGAGGTCAGGGCCTCGGTGAGGGCATCGGCGGCTGCAGGGGCAAGGTCAGGGTCGATCAGGGCTCCTACGTTGTAGGCGGTGGGGGCGTCCGAGAGCGCGAGGAAGCGAGCCTGGTCTCCGAACGACGGCAGGTTGTGGCCCGACGAGAAGCCCACGAGATCCTCCGCGGCAAGGCGCAGGAAGAGGGTGTCGACGTCAGCGTAGAACTCGTGGGGCTGGTCGCGGCCCACCGCGCTGAGGGCATCGTCGAGAAACGCGCTCATGCCGGGGTAGGCCTCGGGGTCGGGGAGCAGCAGCCGCTGCCCGATGAGGTCGTCTAGGCAGAGGGCGTCGCCGTTCTCGCGTCCGGCTGCCAGGGGATGGCCAGAGCCCACCACGGCGTAGAAGCGGTCGCGGTAGAGGGGGATGACGCGATAGCGGTCGCGCAGGGCGGGATCGAGGTCGAGGGTGAGGGCCGCGTCAACACGCCGCGTGGCCAGGGCGTGGCAGAGCTCGCCGTACTCCATGCAGGTCAGGCTTACGTTGATGCGGGGAAAACGACGCCTGAGCGTGCTGACGAGCTCGGGCAGCAGCGGGTGCGAGGCGTTGCGCAGGTAGCCCACGCGGGCGAAGGCATCGTAGTCGCCGCTAATGGCCTGCAGGTGGGAGAGGGCGCGCTCGTAGTCAGCCAAGATGATGCGGGCGTGGTGCTGGAAGGCCGCCCCCTGCTCGGTGAGGCGCACGTGGTGGCTGTCGCGCACGAAGAGCTTGGTGCCGAGCTCTTCTTCCATGGCGGCGATGCGCTTGCTCAGCACCGACTGGCTCAGGTAGAAGTTCTTTGCCGTGGCGTTGAAGCTCAGCGTCTCGGAGAGGAACAGGAACTCCTTCAAGCGATCGATGTTCATCGTGATCCCCCTTGGTGGCTGCGCGCTTGCCGGGCCCGGCGCAGGTGAGGCCGAGCCCGTCGTTGTTTGCCATGAAGCATTGTGCGATATTCGCCAGCCGTTGTCGAGGGACTGCTATGCCGCGATGGGCTGCACCCACCCCAGTACCGCGCAGCAGAGGAATGCCCAGGCCACGGTGACCGCTACGAACAGGATGGCCGCCGCCCAGCCACCGCGGGCGACGTCGGAGAAGCGGTAGTAACCCGTCTCGTAGGTGAGGACGATGGTGGGATTGAGGGGCACGAGGAAGCTGCCGGCGGTGATGGAGGCCATGACGAACACCGGCACCACCGTGGGCACGCCCGCCTGCTGCGCCCAGAGCAGCAGCGGCGGCAGGAACAGGGTGCAGAGGGCCGGCGCGACGGGGCAGAAGGTGTGGATGAGGTACAGGGCATAGCCGGCTGCCAGGAGGACGAGGAAGGGGTTCGCCTCCATCACGCCGCTTTCCAGGAACGCACGGGCGATGAAGTCGGTGCCGCCGGTGGCGGTCACGGCGTCGCCGAGGCACATGACGCCGCCGAAGAACAAAAAGACGTTCCAGCCGGCGATGTCCTGGAACTGCTTCCAGGACATGAGGTTGATGCCGGGCGCGAACAGCAGGACCATCCCCAGCATGGCGACGACGGTGGTGTTGATGGCGGGGATCCAGTTGCTGGCTATCCACAGGGCGGGCAGCAGGACGAGCACGGCGAGGGCCTTCTTGTCCTGGGTGCCAAGCGGCCCGAACGCGGCGCAGGAACGCTCGATCTCGTCGCGATAGCCGCTGACGTCCTCAGGGGGAAACACCCGCGTCAGGAGCGCGAAGGTGGCGGGCAGCATGACGGCGAAGATGGGCAGGCCCACGAGCGCCCAGCTGAGGAATCCCACCGTCTCGCCGGTGACCTGCTCCATGATGCCCAGCCCCAGCATGTTGAGCGAGTGCCCGCACGGCAGCGCGAAGCCGCCGAGCACGCCGGCGAAGGCCACGCCGAGCATGAGGCACTTGCCGAGGTTTGACGAGCCCGGCCTCACGCCGGCTGCCTGGAGCAGGGGCAGCGCCATGCTCATGCCGAGCACGACGGCGCCCGTGTCGGTCATGAAGAAGGAGGCCAGCGCGGTGCCCAGCATGAACGAGAACACCAGCTTGCGCGAATCGGCGCCCGCCCAGCGGATGAACGCGCCGGTCAGCCGCCTACCCAGGCTGGTGACCTGCAGGAGGGCGGTCATGCAGACGACGCAGAGACTGACCCACGCGGTGGGGGCTGTGAATCCCGAGAGGGCCTCCGCCAGCGTCGGGCGCACGCCGAGCGCGGACAGGCCGATGACGCCGACGATGCTCGTGGCGCCCTGGGGAAGCGAGCCGCAGAACCACAGGGCGACGCATCCCAAGAGCAGGCCGAGCGACTGGCATCCCTCGCGCGAGAGTCCGTCTCCTGTGGGCACGATGCATGACGCCGCCACGATGAGGGCCCCGACGATCAGTCCGATGACCTGTCGCCGGCTCCCGGAGCTCGGCTTCGGCGGGCGAGCCGGATGCGGTGATGCGCTGGCGGCCCCGGGCCTTGCCGCCAGCCTCCCGTCCGTCGCCGGCACCGACTCTTCCACGACTGTATCCTCCACGATCACCCCTTCTCCCGCGGCTGATGACGAGGGCGGATCTGCTACGACAGCCTACCATGCCGCCGCCCCGCCGATGCCCCCTATGGTGCGCGCATGAGGGGTCGTCCGGCGTTTCCTTTTTTGAATCGGCCTTTCCGGAAACGACGCATGGGGACGCCTGGGCGCTCCATACACTAGCAGCACGGCGGCGCCCTGACGGCAGTGGCGCGGTCACTGAGAGAGAGGAGACAGCGTGGCGGAATTCAAGGACGTTTCGCATGAGCGCCATGACGGGGCTGTCATCGGCAGGCCCGACAAGTACGAGTACGTCGAGCACGAGAAGCCCTGGCGCTACCAGGAAGGCGAGTACACCGTCACTCGCGGGAGCGCTTGGTCTGGTCCGGGCTGCCATCTCGGCTGCGGGCTTTTGCTCTACACCGACAAGGACGGCAACCTCGTGAAGGTCGAGGGTGACCCTGAGAACCCGTTCAACGAGGGCCGCCTGTGCGTTCGCTGCCTCGACCTCATGGAGGCCGCCTATAACGAGCAGCGCGTCGCCTTCCCCATGAGGCGCGATCCCAAGGATCGTGGCAAGGACGCCTGGGAGCGTATCTCCTGGGACGAGGCCTACGACCTTATCGCCGAGCGCTTCCTGGACTACAAGGAGCGCTTCGGGGCCCAGTCCGTGCTGTTCTTCAAGGGCACCGGCCGTGACATCGCTCCGTGGATCAGCCACCTCGCCTGGTCCTTCGGCAGCCCCAACGTGGTGTTCGCGCTCTCGGGGTGCGCCTGCTTCGTCCCCCGCATCGCCAGCTCCATGTGCACGTCGGGCTCCTTCTGGGTGGGCGACTACTCCCAGCAGTTCACCAAGCGCTACGACGACCCGCGTTGGAAGGCGCCGGAGTGCATCGTGCTGTGGGGCAACAATCCCATCGTCTCCAACTCGGATGGACTGTACGGCCACTGGGTGGTGGACTGCATGCGTCGCGGCAGCCAGATCATCTCCGTCGATCCCAAGATGACGTGGCTCGGCACGAAGGCCCGCGTATTCCTTCCCCTGCGCCCCGGCACCGATGCTGCGCTGGCTTTGGGCATCCTCCACGTGATGATCGAGGAGGAGATCTACGACAAGGACTTCGTCGAGTGCTGGTGCTACGGCTTCGACCAGCTGAAGGAGGCCTGCGAGCCCTACACGCCCGAGGCGACGGCCGAGATCTGCTGGGTCAGCCCCGAGAAGATCGTCGAGGCCGCCCGCTTCATCGCCGCCGCCGACGGCATGATCATGCAATGGGGCGTGGCTGTGGACATGTCCAAAGAGGCCGTCCCCGCCTGCCAGGCGCTCTCCGCCATCTTCCAGATCACCGGCAACGTCGACGTCCCCGGCGGCATGATCGCCCCGCCCTCCATCCTTCCGTATTACGCAGGTTGGGGCGGCGAGAACCTCTCTGACGAGCAGAAGGAGAAGCGGCTGGGCATCCACAAGTACCCGCTGTACCGCTACGGCTTCAAGAACGCCTCTACGGACGTGACGCTCGAGTGCCTGGAGACGGGCAAGGACGAGCTGGGCAACGACTACCCGCTCAAGGCGGCCTGGCTGCAGACCACTAACCCCCTGGTGAACTCGTCGCCCGACGCGCGCCGCACGTACAACGCGCTCAACAAGCTCGAGTTCATCGTCAGCGTCGATATGTTCGTCACGCCCACCGTCCAGGCCCTCGCCGACGTGTTCCTCCCTGCCTGCACCTTTGCCGAGCGCAACGGCATCCGCATCGGCGACGGCGTGCAGCGCGGCGAGACCATCAACAAGGCCATCCAGGTGGGCGAGGCCAAGTCCGACATGGTCATCAACATGGAGATCGGCTGGCGCATCTGCCCCGAGCACTATCCCTGGAAAACCGAGGAGGAGATGTTCTCCCACATCCTCCAGGGTATGGAGATGAGCTTCGAGGAGCTGCGCGAGTCGGCGCCCACCTACCTTGACTTCGAGTACAAGAAGTACGAGAAGGGCCTGCTGCGCGCGGACGGCCAGCCGGGCTTCGAGACGGCGACTGGCCGCATCGAGCTGTGGTCCTCGTACTTCAACCAGATCGGCATCCAGTGCGTGCCCAGCTTCGAGGAGCCCTCGCCTGGCCCGGTGGCCGACCCGGATCTCTACGAGGAGTATCCGATGATCCTGACGACGGGCGCTCGCAACTGGAGCCTGTTCCACAGCGAGCATCGCCAGGTTCCGCGCCTGCGCGCCCTGCGCCCCGATCCCGTTGTCCAGATGCATCCTGCGGCCGCCGAGAAGTACGGCCTGACCGAGGGCGACTGGGTGTGGGTGGAGAACCAGCGCGGCCGCGCCAAGCGCCGCGTCCAGCTGACCGAGGCCCTGGATCCGCGCTACTGCTCCACCGACCACGGCTGGTGGATGCCCGAGCAGGAGGGCTACGCGGACGGCGGGTTCAGCGGCATGTACGACTACAACATCAACCAGCTGCTGCAGTACGCTCCGGGCAGGTCTGGGTTCGGATCCAACTACAAGACGCTGCTGTGCCGCATCTACAAGTGCAAGCCCGGCGACCATAACACGCTGGAGAACCCCCTGGGACCGGGGCCCATGGGCACGAACGCCTATGACGAGATGTATCGCGACGAGATCGAAAAGGGTGGTAACTGAGATGGCCATGGGAATGCTTGTCGACTACGAATGGTGCACTGGCTGCCATACCTGCGAGATGGCCTGCGCGGTGGAGCTGAGCCATCGAAACTTCCCCGAGGGGCACTGCGGCGTCAAGGTGCATGAGGAGGGCATCTACCAGATCGGCGAGGATCGCTGGACTGACATCTTCGTGCCCGTCTTCACCGACCTGTGCGATCAATGCGCCCAGCGCCTGGCCGAGGGCGCGAAGGAGCCGAGCTGCGTGAAGCACTGCCAGGCCCGCGTCCTGGCCTACGGGCCCGTCGAGGAGCTGGCGGCTAGGCTGGCCGCCAAGCCCAAGCAGGTGCTCTACTGCCTCGAGGGCTAGGTC
>CANSQW010000053.1 GCA_947649215.1 uncultured bacterium
GGCGGCGCCCCCCCGCGAGGCGCCGCCGGGAGCGCCGCTGGGAGCGCCATCGGCGGCGGGATGCGCTACAGCAGCTCGTCGAGCAGGGCGATGAGGCGGGGGAGGTCGAGGGGCTTGGAGACGTGGGCGGTCATGCCCGCGGCCATGGCGGCGCGGCGATCCTCTTCGAAGGCGTCGGCGGTGACGGCGATGATGGGCAGCGCGCCCACGTCATCGCGCTCGAGCGCGCGGATGGCGCGGGTGGCCTCGGTGCCGCCCAGGTGCGGCATGTGCATGTCCATGAGCAGGGCGTCGTAGGTGAACGGCTCGGCGGCGGCCACCATCTCCACGGCGGCGTCGCCGTCCTCGGCGGCGTCGACGACGAGTCCCTGCTCCTGGAGGATGGCCTGCATGATCTCGCGCGACAGGTCGTCATCGTCGGCCACGAGCACGCGCTTGCCTCGGAAGCGGGCCGGGTCGCGCCGCACCGCGCGCGACGACCAGTGCCGGGTGCTCGCGTGCTTGCTTGCGCCATCGGGCAGCCGCAGGTCAAGTTCCACTACGAACTCCGACCCCTCGCCCGGGGCGCTCGTGATGGCGATGCGGCCGCCCATCATGTCCACGAGGTTCTTCGTGATGGGCATGCCCAGGCCCGTCCCCTCCACCTTGGGGACGTTGTCGGGCACCTCGCGCTCGAAGGGCTCGAAGATGCGGTCGAGGAACTCCGGGCTCATGCCGCGGCCCGTGTCCTTGACGGACAGGGCGTAGGAGCCGTAGCCGGTGGGCGCGCCCTGACGCTGCCAGCCGCGCACGGCGACGGCGCCGCCGGGCTCGGTGAACTTGACGGCGTTGCCGATGAGGTTCACGAGGATCTGGCTCAGGCGCAGCGGGTCGCCGAGCACCTCGTCGTCGTGGATGGCGGAGAAGTCGATGCTCAGGCTCAGCCCGCGCTCGGCCGCCTGGCCCTGGAACAGGTCGCGCAGCTCGTCAGCCAGGCCGCGCAGGCTCAGCGGCTCCTCGTTGATCTCCACCTTTCCGCTCTCGATGCGGCTCATGTCGAGGATGTCGTTGATGAGGTTCAGCAGGTGGCTGCTGGACGCCAGGATCTTCTCCAGGCAATCCTGCACGCGGGCCGTCTCGTCCATGTGCCCGAGCGCGATGCTCGCGAACCCGGTGATGGCGTTCATGGGCGTGCGGATGTCGTGGCTCATGTTGGCGAGGAAGGCGCTTTTGGCGTTGCTGGCGTTCTGCGCCAGGGTGAGCGCATCTTGGAGCAGGGCCTTCTGCCGCATCTGCTCACGCGTCTCGGCGCTCACGTCGCGGGCGGCCATGACCACCTCGTCGCTGCCGTCGGCCAGGCTGAGCACGCGCATCTGCATGTAGTCGGTGTCGTCCTCGAGGATGCGCCGGTAAGTGACCGAGACCTCGCCGCCCAGGGCCTTGAGCTGTTGGCGGACGTGGGGCAGGAGCAGCACCGCGCGCACCCGCTCGCGGTCGGCGGGGTGCACGTAGGTGTCGATGTAGGTCTCAAGGCCCTCCTGATAGTGGCTCGACTCGGCCAGCATGTAGCGGGCGGTGTCGGGCGCCGACTTGCGGATGCGGTAGGGCTCCATCGTGTTCTGCGCGAGGTCGGCCAGGTACAGCGCGTAGTTCTCGCGGCCGAGCGAGTCGATGATGCCCATGCGCCGCGCGTTCGCCTCCTCCAGCTGCTTGCTGCGCGTGATGTCCTCCACGAATCCAAAGGCGAACATGCCGGGGCGCCCGGCGTGGGCCAGGCTGATGCGCAGCCAGCGGCCGTCGGCCAGCTGGCCCTCGTAGAGAATGCTGCCGCCTGCGTCGCGGAAGTCGACCACCTGGCGGCGCACGTCGTCGACGCAGGCGGCCCCGAAGTTCTCCTCGCAGAAGGAGACGATGCCCTCATAGGTGCGGCGCAGGCCGAACCGGCCCGAGGTGGTGGCGGGTATCTGCACCAGGTGGCTGTCCATGTCGTAGAAGAGCACCCCGGCCTCGGCGTTTTCGAGCGAGGGGCGCATCGGCTCCACCCACTCGGACACGTCGTGCATGAGAAGGGCGCACATCCCGTGGTCGACGGGAAGCATCGACGTGCGGAGGAACCTGCCGTACGAGTCCGAGACCGTCTCGAACTCAAGGGTCTCGCCCAGGTAGGCGACGCGGTAGAGGCGCGACAGCCAGGAGGTGTCGCCCTCCGGCCATACGGAGTAGGCGTCGCGACCCAGCAGGTCCTCCGGTCGCTGGTCGGTGAGCGCGCCGGCGGCGGCGTTGAGGTACTCATAGCGGAAGTCGACGGCGCTCGTGCCGGACTCGTCCAGATGGACGCGGGCGATCGCGAACGCGACAGCGCTTTGGTCGAACACCTTGTGGCAAAACTCGATCATCTGCTCCATGATAGGGCTCCTTCCGGGGGGTGCGCTTGCGCGCGCCATCCGGCGATTCTCTATTCTGCGGCGCCCCTTTTCCGAGAGGGGCGCAAGGGTGCGAAGGGCGGTAGTGCGGCAGTGCGATGACGCGAGGGCGCAGGGGCGCGGGCGCGCAGACGTGCGATCCCGCGCGACGATGCCTGCGTCTGGGCGGGAGTGGGGAACGGGGCGAAGCATTCTCCCGACGGCTCCGTTGATAACAGTTTAATAACGATGCCTTGCAAAGTCTACCTTGGGAGGGTAATTGCGCGAGAAAAAATGACCTCTACGCTTGTATTTGACTTCAGACTACCTTGGTCTCGGCGAGCTTGCGCAGCACGTAGTCGTTGAGGCGGATGACGGGCCGGCGCAGCACGAGCCCGAGGAACAGCGACGGCGCGAGCAGGGCCAGCAGCTGGCCGATGCTCTGCCAGTACTGATTGCCGTAGATGCCGGCCATGGCGCTCTGGAGGGCCTCCATGGAATGGGTGAAGGGCAGCCACGGGTAGACGGCCTGGAAGAACTCGGCGGACATCTGCACGGGGAAGATGCCGCCCGACCCGGCCAGCTGGAGCACGAGCAGGATGATGGCGCACGCCTTCCCGATGTTGCCGAAGGACACGGTGAGCGTGTACACCAGGTTGGTGAACACGAGCGCGGCGGCCCACGTGGCCACGTAGTAGAGCAGCACGTGGTCGCATTGCACGCCGAGGAAGAAGACGTTGCCGGTGGCCACGATGGTGGCCTGGGCCAGGCCGAGCACGAGGAACACGCCGTAGCGCCCCAGGTAGAGCTGGCCGGGCGTGGGATGGTCGAGCTGGGCCTGGCGGCGCGGGCTCACCACCACCTGCATGAGGGCCACCATGAAGATGGCGCCGATCCAGAGCGAGAGCGACGTGTAGAACGGCGACATGGCGCTGCCGTTGTCGGCCATGGGCCACACGGCGTGGCGGTCGAGCTGGGTGGGGGCGGCCAGGAACTGGGCGATGCGCGCGGGGTCGGAGCCGATGATGGCGCGCACGGCGCCCGTGTCGCCCGAGGCCAGGGCCGCGGAGAGCGAGGTGCGCGCGGCGGCCAGGTCGTCGGCGGCGCGTCCGAGCACCTCGGCTGTGCTGGCGAGCGAGGAGGCCACCTCGTCCAAGTTGTCGCCGAGGGAGCTCGAGGTCTCCGAGAGGCTGCGCGCCGTGGCGTCCACCTGCGCGGCCAGCTCGGTCGAGGAGGAGCGCACGTGCTCGAGCGTGTCGGCTAGGGCCGCTGCCTCGTCGCGCAGGTGCGCGTCGTAGGAGGCGTGCAGATCCTCGACGGCTGAGCGCGCCTCGTCAATGCGGGCAGTTACCTCCGTGCGCGCCTTCTCGGCATCCGCGGCGCCCTGGCCGAGGGCCTCGGAGGCGTCGATGATCGACCCCTGGAGATTGGCTAGCTCGAGGATGGCCTGGTCGACGCGGGGAAGGAGCGGGCTTGTGGGGTCGGCCTGATCAAGGCTCGCGCGCAGGGCGCGGTAGGCGTCGATGACGCCCTGCACGTCGCCGCTGGCCGCGTCGAGCACGCCCTGGGCGGCCCCCGGCGCCTTCTCCAGCGCGTCGAGCGCCTCGTTCACGGCGGATGCCACGTCCTCGAAGCCGGCCTCGGCCTGGGCGAAGGCCGCGTCGGCCGCGCTGGCCGCGCCCTTCAGCGCCTCGGTCGCGTCGTTGATGCCCGTGTCTGCCTCGTCGAGCAGCGGGGTGACGGCTGCGCCCGCGCCGTCGGCGCCGCCGAGCACGTCGGCCGACGCGCGGGCCAGCGTGGACGTGGAGCCCACGAGCGCGCCGAAGGCCCGCGCCTGGGACGCCGCCCCGCTCAGCTCGTCGGCGGCCTGGGCCAGCTGCGCGTCCACCGCGCTTCCGTAGGCGGCGATGCCGTCGCCGTTCACGAAGCCGATCAGGTCGGACGTGGTGCCGAGAGCCACGTCGCCCACCGTCTTCGAGAACGTCTCGTCTATCTGCTGCTCGAGCGCGCTCGCGCCGGCGCCGGTGACGCGCGGGGCGATGGCGTTCTCCTTCTGGTTGACGTAGTAGACGATGTCGGCGTGCTCCACGTGGTCGGTGAGCACGGTGAGCAGGTCCTTGCTGAACGAGGGAGGGATGACGATGGCGGCGTAGTAGCTGCCGGCCTTGAGGCCTTCCACGGCCTCCTCCTCGCTCACGAACACCCAGTCGAACTGGTCGTTCGCGCGCAGGGCCGACGCCACCGACTCGCCTGCGTTCACCTTGACGGGGATGAGGTCGCTCTGGTAGCCCTCGTCCTCGTTGGCGACGGCCACCTTGATGTTGCCGGTGTTGTCGTAGGGATCCCAGAACCCGGCGGTGGTGAACCACGCGTAGAGCGGCGGCACGAACACCAGGCCCACCACCACGATGGCGGCGATGGCGTTGTCCATGAGATGCCGCAGGTCAAGCAGGAAGAGACGCGCGATGTTCCTCATGGGCGGGCCTCCTCGTCGTCGGGGCCGGCAGGCGCGGGGGCGGGCGTCGGGCCGGCGGGGGTGCCCGCCGCGACTTGGGCCGTGCCGGGGAGGGAGGCTTGGGCCGCGCGGGCCAGGTCATCGGGGCCGAGCTCGCTCAGGCGCAGGCGCGAGGCGAGGCGCGCGTTCACGTACTCGACGGCGATGAGGTAGCCGTCCACCACGATGATGCCGGCCACCATGGCCGCCATCAGCACGATCTTCGTCTCCAGGTCGGCGCGCACCGCCAGCATCACGAGGAACGTCGCCACCGGCTGCACGAAGACGAGCACCCAGCCTGCGCGGATGAGCCGCGGATAGCTGCGGCGGAAGCGCGCGGCGCGGTCGGCCAGCTGCGTGCGGTAGCTCGCGTTCTCCAGCAGGGCGCGCATCATGGTGCGCAGGCGGAAGCGCTCACGGCAGGTGCCGTCGCCGGGATCCTCGCTGTCGAGCAGGTCGGTCCGGCCGAGCTTTTCGTCGAACAGCAGGTTGAGGTTGAAGGCGTAGCGGCCCAGCACCAGGCCGGTGAACAGGGCTATCGGCACGAAGAGCAGCAGCCGGCCGAGGTCGGCCCAGTAGTCCAGCCCGTAGAGCCCGCCGATGGCCTCGCGCATGGCGTCGATGGAGTAGGTGAAGGGCAGCAGGGGGTTGAGCGCCTGGAAGAACGGCGGCATCATCTCGATGGGGAACATGCCCGACGACCCGGGGATCTGCATGATGAGCAGAATCACGGCGACGGCCTTCCCGATGTGCTTGAACGCGTAGGCAAGCGCGTACATGATGTTCACGTCCACGAGCACGGTCACCACGCCGGCTAGCACGAACAGCGCGGGGTTATCGCATTGGATGCCCAAGACGAGGTCGCCCACGGTGACGATGAGCCCCTGCACCAGGCCGAGCGCCATGAACAGCAGCCAGCGCCCCAGGTAGGCCTGGGTGATGGTGAGGGGCGGCAGGCCCTCCGGATCCACCCGGATGCGCACGATGGCCATGAGGATGAAGCCGGCCACCCAGAGGGCGAGGTTGGTGTAGAAGGGCGCCACGCCCGACCCGTAGTTGCGCACTGGGTAGACGTCGACGGTCTTGAGGCTGACGGGCGCGGCCATGAAGCTGCCGATGTCCTGGGCGTCGAGCCCCAGGAACTGGGCGAGCTCGTCGACGGAAGATGAGCTGCGCAGGGCCTCCAGGTCGGTGAGCATGCCGTCGAGCTGGTCCTGGACGGCGGCGAGCGAGTCGCCGGCGGCGCGGGCGGCCTCGTCAGCCTGGCCGAGGACCTGGTCGAGCGACGCGAGGGTGGCCCGTGCCCGGGAGAGCTCTGGCTGGAGGGCGGTCGTCACGCCGCGCAGGGTGCCGAGCGCCTGCGAGAGCGCGTCCAGGCTGCGGCCCACGTCGGGCAGCACGGTGTCCGTGAGGCTGCGCGAGGCGGCGTCCAGCTGGTCGGCCGCCTGACCGAGCGCCTGGTCGGCGGCGGAGGCCGCCTGATCCGCCTTAGTCGCCGCGTCGGCGAGGACGCGGGACTGCTCCTCCAGGCTGGCGACGGTCTGCTGGAGGCGCGCGTCTTCGTCGCGCAAGCGGTCGAGCGCGTCTTTGAGCTGGGGGTAGGAGGCCGCCTCGGGCTCGAGGGCCGCGATGAGCGCGTCGTTTTCCTGCAGCAGCTGGCGCGCGGTGGCTAGGGCCGTGTCCACGAGCTGCCGGCCCTGCTGGAGGCTGGCCGTGGCCTGGCCGATGGCGCCGTCGGCCGCAAGCGTCGCCTTGCCCAGGGCCGCGGCGCCCGACGCCATGCCGGCGGCCAGCTTGGTGCCGTAGGTCTGGGCGGCGGCGCGCACCTCGTCGAGCTGGCCCTGGGCCTGCGCGAGGTCGTCGGCCAGCCGAGGCAGCTCCCCCTCAAGCGTCGACAGCGTATCGCCGGCGCTGGTCACGGCCTGGCGCGCGGACGCCACCGTGGGGGCGGTGCCGTCGATGAGCGCGCGGGTCTCGCCGATGGCGGCCCGCGTGCGCGTGAGGTCGTCGGCCAGGCTGCCGGTGGCCGTGTCGGCGCGATCCTCCACCTGCGTGCCCGCCTTCTGCGCCATCTCGACCACCGTCTGGCTCACGGTGGTGACGAAGGTGCGGTTGAGCTCCTCCTCCAGCGTGGTGGCGCCCGAGTCGGTGACCTTGGGGGCCACGGCGGAGAGCTTCTCGTTGACGTAGTAGTCGATGGTCGGCTGCGTGAAGCTGCCGTCGAATACGCTCGTGAAGTCGGCGCTGAAGTCGCGCGGGATGATGAGGGCGGCGTAGTACTCGCCGGACTCCACGCCCCGGCGAGCCTGCTCCTCGTCGGTGAACTGCCAGCCCAGCTGGTGGTTGTCGCGGAGCTTCTCCACCACCTGGTCGCCCACTTCCAGGTGGCCGGCCACGGAGCTGTCGGCGCCCTCGTCCAGGTTGGCCACGGCCACCTTGATGGACGCGGTGTTCTGGTAGGGATCCCAGTTGGCGGCTATGCAGTACCAGGCGTAGAGCGAGGGCATGAGGCACACGCCCGCCACCACGATGAGCGCCACGGGGTTGCGCAGCAGGCGCCGCGCGTCGCGGGTGAAGACGCGCCAGATGGCGGCTATGTTCTCCGTGAGCCTCATGCGGCGCGGCGCGCTCCTCTCGGGCCGGGTGCTCCCTCCAGTATGATGCGCCGCCCCGTCATGGTTGGCCCCCGGCACCTGGGCGTTGCCCGCCCGTGAAGCGGGGGGAGCCGATGCGTTAGGCGCGGGGGGGGTGGGGTGCGCGGGGCG
>CANSQW010000054.1 GCA_947649215.1 uncultured bacterium
GGTCCCAGCCGCACGCCGGCACCGCGAGCATCGGCACGGCGCTCGCGGGCCTTCATGGAACGCTCAGCGCACGAGCGGCCGAACGCCAGCGCGCCGCCCTCATGCGAACGCGCTTCAAGCCCACCGGCGGCCTCACCGCCACCGGCGTCGTCATGACCGCGTTCGGCGGCATCGGGGTCGCCTACTTCACCCTGTTCGCGGTTGCCGCCATCGCGCTGCCCGCCCTCGCGGCCGACGCCATGTCCTGGTCGGTCGGTCTGGGCGTCTTCGCCGTCCTCGACGCGTTGGCCGCCGTGCTCCTCGTCGCCGGCATCCGCCGCCTGCGCCTGGCCGGCGCCGCCCGCGTCATCCAGCGCGCCTTCGGCACCCGCCAGGTTCGCACCTTCGCCGAGCTGGCCGCCCAGTCCCAGCGCCCCGAGAAGCGCATCCGCTCCGGCGTGCGCCGCATGCTGCGGGCGGGGCTGCTCCCCCAGGGCCACATCGACGACGAGGACACCTGCCTCATGGTCACCGACGATGCCTACCGCCAGTACCGCACCGCCCAGGCCGCCTGGCGCGAGCGCGAGCTCGCCGAGGCCCGCGAGCGCCGTGCCGCCGAGGAAGCCCAGGCCCAGGCCGGAGCCCTGCCGCCCGAGGCCCGCGCCGTCATCGAGGAGGGCGAGGCGGCCCTCGCGCGCCTACGCGAGCTGGACGCCGCCATCGACGACGCCGCCGTGAGCGCCAAGATCGCCGCCATCGAGGACGTGGTGGCGCGCATCCTCGACCGCGTCCGCGACGAGCCGGCCACCGCCGCCTCGCTCGACCGCCTGACGAGCTACTACCTGCCCACCACCGTGCGCCTGCTCGAGGCCTACGATGACCTGGAGGAGCAGCCCGTCCAAGGCGAGCACATCACCGGCTCGCGCCGCCAGATCGAGCGCACCCTCGACACGCTCTGCGGCGCCTACGAGAAGCTGCTCGACGAGACGTTCCGCGACGTGGCGATGGACGTCTCCGCAGACATCTCCGTCCTCCACGCGGTGCTCGCGCAGGAGGGCCTGACCGACAACCCCTTCGACCAGACGATCCGGGGCAGCGGCCCCGCGACCCGCGCCTAGGCGCCCACGAAAGGAGCCCCTGCCATGACCGACGAAATCAAGATCAGCTCCCTGCCCACCCCCGAGCTCACCCTCGACCCCCTGGCCGCCGAAGCCCCGGCCGCCCCTATCCTCCAGGCCGAGCCCGCCGCCCCGGCCGCCGCGCCCTCGCTCGAGGACATGCTGAGCGAGGAGGAGCGCGCGCAGGTGGACGCGTTCTCCCGCCAGATCGACCTGGCCGACTCCCAGCAGGTGCTCACCTACGGCGCCGGCGCGCAGAAGAAGATGGCCGACTTCTCCGAGACGGCGCTCACGCGCGTGCGCACCCAGGACCTCGGCGAGGCAGGCGACCTCATCGCCAACGTGGTCATCGAGCTCAAGAGCTTCGACGCGGAAGATGAGAAGGGCCTGTTCGGGTTCTTCAAGCGTCAGGCCGATAAGGTCACCGCGCTCAAGGCGCGCTACGACAAGGCCGAGGCCAACGTGGACAAGATCGTGCGCGCGCTCGAGGGGCACCAAGTGACCCTCATGAAGGACGCGGCCATGCTCGACCAGCTCTATGACCTCAACCTCACCTACTTCAAGGAGCTCACCATGTACCTGCTGGCCGGCCGCAAGCGCCTGGCCGAGGTGCGCGAGGGCGAGCTGCGTGAGCTGGCTGAGACGGCGCGCGCCACCGGCCGCACCGAGGACGCCGAGGCGGCCCAGCGCCTGGAGGCGTCGTGCAACCGCTTCGAGAAGAAGCTCTCCGACCTCGACCTCACGCGCACCATCGCGCTGCAGATGGCCCCGCAGATTCGCCTCGTGCAGAACAACGAGGCCCTCATGATCGAGAAGATCCAGACCACGCTGGCTAACACCATCCCCCTGTGGAAGAGCCAGATGGTGCTCGCGCTGGGCCTGGCCAACAACGAGGCGGCCCTGCGTGCCCAGGCAGCCGTCACCGATATGACCAACGAGCTTCTGCGCAAGAACGCCGAGAAGCTGCGCCAGTCCACGGTGGAGGTCGCGCGCGAGAGCGAACGCGGCATCGTGGAGGTGGAGACGTTGCGCATCGCCAACGACGACCTCATCCAGACCTTCGACGAGGTCATGCGCATCCAGGAGGAGGGCCGCGCCAAGCGTGCGGAAGCCGAGGTGGAGATGCGCAAGATGGAGGCCGAGCTCAAGGAGAAGCTGCTCTCGTTCCGCGGCTAGGGGCTCGAGACCGAGCAGGAGGAGAGAAGCCGTGCCCTACGACTACAAGCGCGAGCTCAAGGAGCTCTACCAGCCGCCGCGCAAGCCCAGCGTCGTCACCGTGCCGCCTACGACCTACGTCGCCGTGGACGGCCAGGGCGACCCGAACGAGCCGGACGGCGCCTACCAGCACGCCCTCGGCCTGCTCTACGGCATATCGTTCACCCTCAAGATGGCCCCGAAGGCCGGCGTGGACCTGCCCGGCTACTTCGCCTACGTCGTGCCGCCCCTGGAGGGCTTCTGGACCCTCGACGTCGCCGACACGTTCGACCCGGCCCGCAAGGCCGACTTCACGTGGACGAGCTGCATCCGCCTGCCGGACTTCGTGACGCCCGAGGTGTTCGCATGGGCCTGCGAGGAAGCCACGCGAAAGAAGGGCGGCGACTTCTCGGCCGTGCGCATGATGACCGTGGAGGAGGGACCGTGCGTGCAGTGCCTCCATGTGGGCTCCTACGACGACGAGCCGCCCGCCATCGAGGGGCTTCACCGGTTCGCCGAGGATTCCGGGCTCGCCATCGACCTGACACCAGAGCGCCGCCACCACGAGATCTACCTCTCCGACCCGCGGCGCACCGCCCCCGAGAAGCTCAAGACCGTCATCCGCCTGCCCGTGCGTCCGAGCCGCTGAGCCCACCGCCTACGGAGAGATGGCGCCCTGGAACCGTGCCTCGGGTACCGCCTCTCCGCTTCCTCTTTTCTCATGATGCCATAAGAACACTTGTTTGTAAACAAGTTTGCTGCTATACTTGTAAACACGTTTACAGGAGGTGATGGCAATGGCAACGAGAACGTTCTCAAGCCGGGCAGACGAGGAGCAGCTCTCCTTCGCCGACGCCCTCTCGCGCCGCGAGTACGGGATGTCCTACGGGCAGTACTGCGGAACCGTGCTCCTCGGCTTGATCGAGGCGACCGGATCGCTTCCGCGCCCCGCAAAGGCGACGGAAGGCGAAAGAAAGCAGGCGGCGGCCTCCCTCATAAAGGGGTTCTCCGCCCAAGCGCGTAACCCCGAGGTGGCGCGTCTTTCCGACGAGGGCATCCGCGAGCTCATAGCGAGCCGCTATGACTAGGCGCCTGCTCATCGACACCAACGTCCTTCTCGACGCGGCGATGGACGAGCGCCCTGGCTGGACGGCAGCAACGCTCCTCATCGACGAGCTGGCCTACGAGGACGTCGTCGGCTACGTCTCGGCGCTCTCGCTCAAGGACGTCTACTACGTCCTTACGAAGTACGCCGACGAGTGCGCGGCGCGCTCCTTCATCCTCGCTGCTATGGAGCTGCTCATCGTCACAGGCGTGGACGGCGCGCTCTGCCGGCTGGCCGCCCTCTCAGACGAGCCGGACTTCGAGGACGGCATCATTCGGGCCTGCGCCGAGAGCCTGCCGGTCGACTTCATCATATCGCGGGACGAGAAGGCGTTCGCGCGCTCCCCCATCAGGCGGCTCTCCGCCCAAGAGTACGTCGACCTGTTCTGCGCGACGGAGGAGGTGGACTTCCCCGACTGACGGGGGGGGCGCGGCAGCCGACTCCCGCGCGGGCGGCGCCCTAGAACCGTGCCTTGGGCGCCAGGGCCCCGAGGGGCTGGGCTTTCGACGCGGGGCTGACTAAGATGGGAGGCTCTCGCCTCCGAGCCAACGGCACAACCCCATGGCACCACGAACAACAGACTACCGGTCAACCCCAACGCAAGAAACGCCAACAGCTGAGTGGTTTCCCAAAGGGAGGGTGCCCCGCGCCCGGAACGCGGCGCGCCGTCAGACGCGGCTCGCCGCCACGTCCAGGTCGACGGAGAAGACCTGCGTCTGGTTGGCGAGGTCTATCTCGAGCTGGAGCGCGGCGATGCGGTCTGACAGCGCCTCGTAGTCAGCCTGCGCCTCGCGCACGTCGTAGTTCGCGTAGCGGTACTCGACCGGCGCGCCGGCGGCACCGTAGTAGCCGTCGCGCAGACGCTCGCGAGGCTGGCGGGCGCGCAGCTCGGCCACGCGGTCGCGCTTGGCCGAGAGCTGGGCTAAGGCGATGAGGGCCTCGTCGATGGTCAGCCCGCTCTGGGGCAGCACGGTGCGCTGGTTGAAGCCGTGCAGGGCGTGGCGCACAGCGAGCACCGCGCGGTCGATCTCGTCGATGCGCTCGCGCGTGGCGCGGTAATCGTAGGCCGGCGGCTCGTCAGGCTCGCCCTCGGCGCGCACGTAGGTGCACGTCTCGGCCTCCGTGCTCAGGAGGTGATCCTTGTCGTCTTGCAGGCGACGCAGGTACTTGCTGGCGCTGGCAGAAGTGAAGTCCACGGCATCCTCCCTATGATCCATAGCAGCCGGCGCGCATCGACGCGCGACGCGGTGCCCCCACAGCGTTTGGAGGCATTCTAGGCAGTGCGGCCGGCGCGCGCCCTGGCGAGGCGCGGCCGTTGCGCGGGCATTACCGACCTGACGCGAAACGGCAGCCTGCACGGCGACGGACGCCAGCGAGGACGTAGCGAGGAAAACGAGACGGCGCCCGGCAGCGAGGCGCCGGCAGCAGGCACGCGCCGAGAGTCCCTCCCTCCCTGCACGGGCCGCAAGACAAATCGTCAACGGCCAGTCCGCTCCCCATCGCGCAGCGGTCCGCCTTCGCTAGGATGACAGGCAGGCAAGACGGAAGGAGGCTGCCATGGGCGTCACGTTCGACAAGCGCGGGTGCGAGGCACTGCTTCGCAGGCACCCCGGACTGAGGGCGCGCGTCGCAGAAACCGTCGAATCCCAGCTGGCCCACAGGCTGTTCAAGTCGAAGTTCGCCACCACCGCCCGCTGGGACGGGAGGCCGCTCTGGGAGTGCCGCGTCAACGAGGCCTCCGCCGGCTCGGTGCGCGCCGCCTTCTGCGTCGAAGGCGAGGACGCCGTGGTCGTCTACCTCTCCCCCACCCTCCCGAAGCGTGCCTTCACCGCCGAGCTCGACCGGTTCCTGAGGAGGCGCCCATGAGGCTTATGCCCGCCAAGCAGGCCCAGGCCCGGCTCATGGGCGCCCCCGGCGACGCCGACCTGCGCGCCCTGGCCCTGCTCACGTTCAAGAAGGATCGCTCCGTGACCCTGGAGCGCGGCGCCACCGGCACCTGGGAGCTCGTCGAGGACGGCTTCGAGCGCGCCCGCACGCCGCTTCCCGCCGGCGGCGCGGGAAAGCGCCTGGTCAAAGACGCCTTCAAACGAGAGTTCCCCCGCAGCAACAAGCTCTACGTCGACGAGCGCCGCTGAGGCGCGCCCGTCCCACACGACCCCACGCGCGCCACGACGGCCCCGCATCCCTTGCGCCGGCGGCACGTCCGAGCCTCCAACGCAAAGGGGGCGCGCCCGACACCGGACACGCCCCCGCCAACCACGCCAGCAGCCCCCGCCGCCCCGCGGCGCTACCGGTTCTCCTTCAGCACGCGCTCGTAGGGCTTCGTGCCCGCATAGATCTCATCCTTGAGCGGGTTCAGACGCAGCTTGCGCACGCGCCGCAGCTGGTAGACCGCCAGCGCCACGTTGGCCGCCAGCGCCACGAAGCTCACCGCGAAGAACGCCGCAGGGTTGTGCGTGGTGGGAATGGGCGCCAGCACGTCGGCGAACTGGGGCACCGTCATCACGAACATGATCCAGAGCGCGAGCGTCTGCGCCCGGTGCTGCAGCCACGCGCCCCGCTTGATGAGGAACGTGGGGATGGTGCAGGCCAGCAGCAGCGCCAGGCCGCAGTAGGCGGAGTGGTCCGAGATGCAGTTGTAGGTGTAGGCGAAGTTCCACAGGTCATACGCGATCACCCACGCCCAGATCATGTCGGGCCAGATCATGTCGCGCGCTGGGTCCTTGGAGATGATGATGCCCATCCACCCGCAGATGGTGAGGATGTTCAGGATGCCGGCGATGCCGTTCATGATGTTCCACGGCCCCGATATGGTCCACAGGTTCTCGACCACGCCGCCCTCCCACAGCGCGAAGCTGAACACCTGGAAGTCGCGCGCCACGGCCTCGGCGATGTTGATGGCCAAGATGAGCGGCGGGAAGCACAGCGCCCACTTCTTCTCGTAGAGGTGATGCACCGTGCCGTCGGCGCCCGTCCACTTGACGAAGCGCAGGGCGATGAAGCCAAGGCACCCGGCCAGGGCCGAGTAGGTCTTCACCCAGTTGAACCACGTGCCCGTGCCGTATTCGTTGCCAGGCGCCGCCGTGGTGGGCCACACGAACACGGTGAGCGCAAGCGGCACCGCCGCGAACAGGACGATCCCGCACCACAGCTTCACGCGCCCCAGCTCGTTGAACGCCATGAGCGCGAACAGGACGAACAGCCAGATGGCCCAGTAGATGGGGTCGGCTGCCTCGTAGAGAATGCCCATCTTCCGCCTCCTTTTCATCGTTTTGCCTGATGAGGACAGACTACGGCGCGCTTTGTCCGCAGTCTTTCACAGAAATGGCCCGTTTGTGAAGGCATGTCCGTTCCGGCACGATCGAGAAAGCTGCCCGAGCGGGCTGATGGACAGCCGAGCAGCAGCGTATAATGGCGCGATCAGCCCGTCATCCTCGAGAAGGGAGCCTCCCATGCCCCCGCTCTCCCTCTACTCCGGCCGCGACCCGCGCGAGGCGGCAGCAGCCGAGCGCCCCTCCCGCCGCACGCTCGCCGAGAGCCGGCGGCTCACCGGCACGCCCGGCGTCATCCTGGCAGCCGCGCGCAAGCTCTTCGAGCGCGACGGGGTGCGCGCCACCACGGTAACGGCCGTCGCGCGCGAGGCCAACGTCACGCGCGAGCTGGTGTACTACCACTTCGGAAACAAGAACGGGCTCATCGAGGCGCTCATCGACGACTACGTGGAAGACCTCGTGGAGAGCGTCATCGTCTGGAACGAGTCGCGCACCTTCGGCGACACGGCCGGCTCGCTGCGCGCCTGCGTGCGCACGTTCCGCTACGCGCTCTACGACGCCGAGGGACGCCCGCGCCCCATGATCGCCGTGCTCGAGGAGCTCGGCATCCGCGACGCCTTCGACGTGCGCGCCACCAAGGAGACGGCGGCCTGCCTGAACGACCACGTCGCCAGGGAGTACGCCGCCTGGCACGACCTGGAGATCGAGCTCGTCTACGAGATGTTCTGCCTGGTGGTGTTCGGCCTCGTGGGGCTCGTGAAGGTAAACCCCGGCATCAGCGATGAGGATCTCATGAAGGTGGTCGAGCAGACGCTCCGGCTGGACATGGCGCCGCTCGAGGCGCCCGCCGGCGCCGCGCTGCCGACCGTGGCCGGCCCCGCGGCGCCGCGGCGCGCAGGCTAGGCGCGCTCGGGGATGAGGCCCTGGCGGGAGGCCGCGAGCAGCTACTCGAGG
>CANSQW010000055.1 GCA_947649215.1 uncultured bacterium
GCCGGGGGCCTTGCCGTCTACGGCGCAAAAGGAAAGAGCCGGCACGTGCCAGCTCCCGTGAAGTCGCTGGTCGGGATGACGTTAGCTTGGTCGAACAGCCCAAGCACCTCGCCGCCACGCGACGGCCCCACGTCGTCATCCACAACAAGAAGGATATGCAAGTCGCCGCCAACGATGACCACGCGCTTGACGAACGTCTCGCAGATGGTCTGCCTGTCGAGGTCAGCGGCCATGTTCTCGAGCCAGTACTCGACCGCATCCCGATCGAGCCGATAGGACTCGGCGGCCCTGGCGTCGGCGAGGCGCCTCTCAACGTCCTCCCTGCGAGCCGTGAGGGCCTCGACCCGCTCCCTGCCGCCAGGAGGGGCGATACCGTCCTCGATGGCGCGCCAGATGCGCTCGAAGGTCTGGTCGATTCGCCCGAGCTCCTCCGCAAGCATGTCCGACTGCCGCGGGCCGTCGCCGTCCTCCATCTCGAGAACGAGGTCGGCGATGGCCGACCTGACCTCGCTCGACCCCAGCCTGCCCATGACGGCATCCGCCACCGCCTGCTCGATGTCGTCCCGCCTCACGTTGAAGCCGTGCGCGTCGCACTTGTAGTAGTAGTGGCGCCTCCCGCTCGACGACGTGCCGCTCGTGCCGACCATGGGGGCGAGGTCGTCGCCCTCCAGGTGGAGGAGCTTGCCGGTGAGCGAGAACCGCGCGGTGTTCGCCTTCTTGCTCGGCATGGCGTGCGTGTCCAAGATGTCCAAGATGGCCTCCTGTTCCCCCTCCGTCCAGAGCGCCGGGATGCCATCTCGGACGACGTGGCCGGCGTAGCTGTACGTCCCGCAGTTCTGCACCCTCCGGAGCATCCTCGTCAGGGTGCCGATGTTCAGGGAGCCTCCCCTCTTGCCGCGGAAGTCGGGCTCGAGGGCCCTGGTGATCTCCGCCAGCGTGCTGCCGGCGAGCAGCATGTCCTTGGCCCGGACGAGGACGGCGCGCTCCTGCTCGTTGACCACGTGGAAGCCGTCCACGATGTCCCACCCGTACATGGGCTGGCCGTTGGCCATGCACCGCTCGGCGTTCTTCCGGATGCCGTCGCGGATGAGCACCGCCAGGTTCCGGGAATAGTACTCGGCTATGGCCTCGTCCATCGCCTCGTGCAGGAAGCTCGCCGGAGCGTCGTCGCTCTCCCCCTCGCGGACGGAGAACAGGCGCAGGCCCGCGGCCTTGAGGCGCCTCTTGTACCGACGCGAGACCTCGATGTTGCGGGCGAAGCGGTCGTTCTTGAGGTACACCAGGATGTCGTAGGCGCCGGCCTCGCCGTCGGCGACGGCGGCCTGGAACCCCGGGCGGGCGTCCGTCGTGCCGCTCACCCCGTAGTCGGTGTAGACCCGCGCCACCTCCCAGCCCCTCGAGCCGATGAACGCGGTGCAGTGCTCCACCTGTATCTCAATGGACTCGTCTCGCTGGCTGTCGGACGAGAACCGCGCGTAGATGGCCGCACGTCCGCCAAGCCTCGGGCTGTCGCAAGAAACCAGCTGCACGGCTACCCCTTACGCGGACGCTGCGATCTGACGATCTTCCAGCCCCGCCGCCCCAGCTCGCGCGCCTTCTGACGCGCGGATGCCCCTCACTGCCCCGGCGGCCGCGTCCTTCCCGGCGTCTGAGAGGTGGGCGTAGTCCTCGTTCATGACGGCCTGGCGCTCGTCCTGGTACCTCTCGGCCACGAACTTGCGCCCCGCAAGATCGTCGAGGGTGCACTCAAGGGCGTCGGCAAACTCCCAGGCACTCTCAAGCGTGAACGTCCTACGCCCTTGCTCGTAGTCTGTATAGGTGTGGGGGTTCATTCCGATGTGGTCGGCGAAAGCCTTGGCGCTCTTAAAGCCCCGTTCTTTTCTGATTCGTTGAAGCTGCGTTTTCATGCGGGACCTCCCTATACCGCAGAATCTTAGGGGAAATGTACAAAATCGGCAATCTTTTTTGCAAAATCTTGTTGACATTTGTACTAATTCCCCTAAGATACTTACTTGTTTAAGGGGAATCGCCTTAAAAATGAAGGACGGAGTCGCAATGAAGATCAACCGCACCGCATACGACGCAGGCCGGAGCAACTGGGTCTCCGGGGAGACCGACGACGGCTACGCCTTCGAGGCCCAGGTGTTCGCCGAGCCGAGCATGTGGGGAATCCCCACAGCCCGCTTCGAGGAAGGCGGCAACGTGTCCCGCCTGCGCGTCGTCGACCCCGACGGCCGCGAGGCCTACGCCTTCGACCGTGGGCAGGACCTCGCCACGGACGAGGGGCTGGAAGCCGCCCTCCAGATCGTCGCGGCGCTTGAGGCCGTGTTCGTGGGAACCATGGACGAGGCTGCCGCCCAGTGGGTCCGCGACGTGGCCACCGAGTTCGGTTTCAAGCGCGGCAACGTGGCGCCCGAGGACTGCGCGGCCGACCCTTGGGACTACTGCCGCTTCACCGTCTGCCGCGTCACCTACGAGGTGCACGACTACCGCCTCAGCATCGTGGGCCAGGAATAGAGGGGGCAGCCATGAAGAACGAGCAGCTGTACCGCAAGGCCATCGAGATCGCCTCCGACGCCGAAAGGCGGTTCCTGGAGGCGCACGAGAAGAACCGGGGCGTCGCCCCCGACATCAGGGAGAGGCACCGCGAGACGTTCGTCCAGCCCGCCGCCACCGAGGCGTGCGCCCAGCAGCCCCTCATCGCCGAGCTGTTCGGCGTGTCCGAGGAGAAGGTGCACGAGGACATCACCCGGCTGCTCGCAGATCGCTAGGCAACACGGGCTCGGGATGCCCCAAAACTCGCCCCCCCCGTCAGGGCACCCGCGCCGACGCTAACAACGCGGGGCACTCTTGAGAATCGAACAGCTTGGAGGGGAACGGCGGGCGGCCACACGTCGCTAACCGTGCGCCCGGCCCCGCCGCTAGGCTCTTTCCCTGCGCTGCACATGGCACTGCGCTGGCTGGCTCACCTCGCGGTGACGCTCCGTAACCGGCTTACCGACTTCGCCAGCATTACCGACAGCGCGCCTCGACCCGTTGTTAGCGCAACGGCTTCGCATGGGTGACTTTCGGGGCCTTACACCTTACGGCTCACCCAACAAGCAGGGACCGCGTCCTCAAAAAGTCGGCCATAGAAGGGCCTCCTTTCTCTAGAAAAGGACAAAGGAAAGTCTATCAGACAGGGCAACCGCTCCCCTCCAAGCTGTTCGGTACCCACCGCTTTCGCAGTGATCTGGCAGATGCAATCCCCGCCACGGCATTGCATCCCCCAGATCACTGCGAGAACCAAGGAAGGAGGAAATCTATGGCCTGTACCAAGGAGAAAGTCGCCGAGGTCATTAGGGCCGAACGCGCGCGCCTTGGATGGAGTCGCGAAAAACTCGCGGAAGAATCAGGCATCCCAAGCGCGACCATCGGCGCCTACGAGAAGGGCGAGAACCGCATCACGCTGGAGAACGCCTGGGCGCTGGCAGACGTTTTCGCCCTGCCCATCGGCCCGCTCTACGGCCGCGACGAGAGCAAGTGCAAGAAGGTCAGCTAGCACAGGAAGGAGCACCAGAATGGAAGGCAAGACCCTGAGCGACCGCGCCAAGGAGACCGTGGTCGCCTGCATGGAGCACAGCCAGGCAGACCCTGGGGCCGTGGCCGTTCTCGGCAGCGCCTACGCGGACATCCTGGAGGCGGAGGCCAAGGTGAGCGCCGTGGGCATCGGCGGCGGGCTGCTCGAAGAGATCAAGAACCTGTAGAGGAGGAACCATGAGCGAGAGAAGCATAAGGGAGGTGGTCGGCCTCATCTGCGAGAGCCGGCGGCGGGGCGATGTCGTGACCCTCTCCATCGGGCACGACGGGCGCCTCTCCATCCTCACCGCCCCCAGCTACGTGCTGGACGCCGTGACCGACGGCGGCTACTACCTGAGCGCGGAGCTCGGCGCCGTCGTGGTCAGCGCGGAAGGCTCCGGACATGAGGCGGCGTGACGCCCGCGCAGAGGTGCATGTGCCGTACGGTCCTGGGGCACATGCACCGGTTCTACGCGGACCCGGAGAACGTCCGGCGGCTCGAGGAGTGGAAGCGGGGGCGCCAGCAGGCCGGGAAGCTAAGCGGCGCCCCCGCCGCAGAAAGCCGGCAGGGCCGGCACGATGCGAATCTTACCGCATCCGCGTCCTCGACGTGCTCCTCGTCCTCGTGATCGCGGCGGCAGCGGCGTCGCTGCTGTGGGGCTACGGCTGCGCATACCAGGAGGGCTACGGCAGGGGCTACGAGCGCGGGCAGGAGGTGGCACTCCATGCATGACGTCACCCCCGCCCTCTACGACGGCGCCGCCCGCACCCCGGCCATGCGCGTCGAGGAGGCATGCGCATGGATCGCCGAGGACTACCCGGCCAAGTGGCTGCGCCTCGTGGGCCTGTGCGAGCGGGCCGCCGGCGAGGGCTGGCCGCGCATCCGGCGCGGCGACCTGTTCGTGCTGGCGTCTCAGCAGGGCCTCCCCATCAGCGAGTGCATGGAGTTCCGCATGGACAACAACCTGTGGAGCGTGCTCAGCCGCTACCTGCTCATGTTCCGGCGCGACCTGGCGGGCGTCATCTTCCCCCGCGAGGCCGACGTCGACCGGGTTGACCTGGAGTCCATGTGGCGCGACCACGTGGCGCTCTCCACAAGATTCGAGGCCGCGACCTGGCAGGAGGCGGCCGAGGGGGTGAGGGCCGCGTGATCCAGCGCATGACCATCCCCGGCCGGCTCCCCGGTCTCAACGAGTACACCCGCGCCTGCCGCGCCCACCCCATGGCGGGCGCCAAGATGAAGCGCGAGGCCCAGGACGCGGTGCTGTGGTGCGCCAGGGCCGCGCGCCTCAGGCCCCACGGCGGCCCGGTGCGCGTCCGCTACCAGTTCTTCGAGGCCCCGGCCCGCAAGGGGGCGCGCCTGCGCGACAAGTCCAACATCGCGTCGTTCGCCGTGAAGGTCATCGAGGACGCGCTGGTGGAGGCAGGGCTCATCCCAGACGACGGGTGGGACGAGGTGGCCGGCTACTCCTGCGAGTTCGCCCGCACCGCAGACCCCCGCATCGTCGTCACCATCGAGGACGGCCTTGCGTAGGGGGGCCAGGTGCAGGCCGTGGAGCGTGTCGGAGGTGCGCTACCTCGTCGAGAGCGCCGGGCGCGTGCCCAAGCGCGACATCTGCCGGCACCTCAGGCGCTCGTCGCGCTCGGTCGAGTGCAAGGCCTACCACCTCCGCAAGGAGGGCGTGCCCGTAGACCTCCGGCACCACGAGCCCAGGCTCTCCTCCTGCCCGGCCTGCGGGCGCCTCTCCGGCCGCATGGGCCGGGACGGCTTCTGCGAGCCGTGCAGGAGGAGGGCGCAGCTAGCGGAGGTGCACGCCAAGATAGCGGAGCTCATGGCCCTGCTGCCGCCCGAGGAGCGCGCCACCTACGAGGCGACCGAGGCCGAGGTGGAGAGCAGGCGCGACCCGATGCCCCCTCCCCCGCCGACCGCGGGGCTGTCCTACTACGCGAGGGCGAGGGCCGAGGAGGCCCACGAGCTCGCATGCGAGGAGGCGCTCACGCGCAACCTCATGCGCGAGGTCAAGGCGGCCCAGAAGCGCAAGGAGCGCGTCGAGAAAAAAGTCAGATCAATGCGGGTTTGATCAAAACCCCAGATGGGAGCGAGAGAATGCAAGTGATAGAGGTCGTCAGCATCGACGACGTTTACCCGGTGGAGGACGAGTACGGCAACCAGTACCTGTCTCGCGACTACTCCACCAAGGAGAACAGGGCCTACGTCGAGGCGCTCGCCCGGTCCATGGCCAAGAAGGGCGTCCCGGACGAGCTGGTGACGCTCGTGCGCGACGGCGGCATATACCGCGTGAAGGCGGGCAACTCCCGCGTCATGGCCATGCGCCAGCTGGGCACCAAGACGTTCCCCGCCATCATCGACGAGGACGACACGCCCGAGGCCCTCATAGAGGCCGCCATCCGCACCGACGAGAAGAAGGCCTACGAGCCGGTCGAGAAGTCGCGGCTCGTTCAACAGCTCGCGCTGATCGCCTCCGACGAGTACGTCTCGGAGGCAGTCGGCATCGAGCCGGAGAAGGTGGCCAAGGTGCGCCGCGCCCGCAGGCTCGTGGACGACGCGGCCGACGACATGTCCCTGCTGCGCCTCATCGCCATCGCCGACTTCGAGGACGACCCGGACGCGGTGGAGCTGCTGACCACGTGCTCCGAGCGGGACTTCCCCGAGGTCGAGCGCAACGCGCGCGACCGCAGGGCCCGCAGGGAGCGCCTCGCGGCCCTCTGCGCCGCGCTCGAGGCGCGCGGGGTGCCGCTGGCGGACTCCGGGGACGGCCTGCGGTTCATGTGCTCCGTGGAGAGCGCCTCCGACATCCCCGACGAGCTGCCGGACGGCTGCGTGGCCGTGCCCAAGAGGTGGGGCGACGGCTTCGAGCTGCGATGCCCCGTCGAGGAGGAGGTAGACCCCACCCTCGAGGCCGAGCGCGCCCGCATGGCCGAGCTCAGGCGGCTCTGGGAGGCGACCAAGGAGCACCGCGAGGCGTGGCTCGACGGCAACATCGCCGAGGGGCTCGGGGCGGTCGCCGCCCTCGCGGACGACGGCCCGTACAGCTACTGCGTCAGCTCTTACATAGAGCGCCGCGGACTCGTCCTCCCCAAGGGGCCGGCGGACGTGATCAACGGCTACCTGAGCCACGCCAGACAGCCCTACGACTGGGAGGGCAAGGCGATGGACGACCGCCTGGGCGAGTTCGCCGACCTGGGCGAGGCCCTCGCCTCCTGCGGGTACGTCGCATGCGACGAGGAGATCGCGCTCATCGCGATGCTCGAGGAGGCTGGCGATGAGTGAGGCCGTCGAGCTCTTCGCGGAGGTCATCGAGCCGGCCTCCGAGCTGCGGGTGACCTGCTCCCCCGCCGTCATCGAGGACAACCTCGCCGCGCTCGAGGCCTACGTGGACGCCCAGGTGGCCCCCTACGTCGGGGCGGTCATCGACCCGGCGGACGAGGAGCAGGTCAAGGAGGGGCGGCGGTGCATGGCCGACCTCAACAGGCTCAAGGCGCCCATCGAGGAGGAGCGCAAGCGCGTCAAGCGCGCCTACGAGGCCCCGCTCAAGGCCTTCGAGGCCCGCGTCAAGGGCATCACGGCCAAGATCGACGCGGCCCGCTCCGGGCTCAAGGCGCAGGTCGACGAGGCAGACGAGCGGTTCCGGGCGATGCGCCGCGAGCTGCTGGCCGAGGAGTACGGGGGATGCGCCGGCGCCCTGGCGGGCGTCATCCCCTTCTCGGCCGTCCTGGACGAGGGCTGGCTCAACCGCTCCGTCGCCGAGACCAAGGCCCTCTCGCTCGTGCAGGAGGCCGCGGAGCGCGCCCTCGAGGGCTACCAGGCCCTCATGGCCGCCGAGACGCCCCACAAAGACGAGGTGGTGGCGCGCTACGCCGAGACGCTCGACGTGGCCGCCGCGCTGCGCCACGGGGCGGAGCTCGCCGAGCGCGACCGGCGCATAGCCGAGTTCAAGGCCGCCCAGGAGC
>CANSQW010000056.1 GCA_947649215.1 uncultured bacterium
ACCAGGGCAAGACCCTCAAGGCGCTCGGCCTCGGCAAGATCGGCCGCACCGTCGATCAGGTGGACAACGAGTCCGTCCGCGGCATGCTCTTCAAGGTGAAGCACCTCATCACCGTCGAGGAGCTGTAGCTGCGAAGCCCTGCGGCACCCGGCCTCGCCCCTTGTTCGGGGCGCGGCGCGGCGCCTAGGCCGCTTGGCCCCGAGGCGGGGCGAATCCAGGCACCGCAGAGCTTCTCGCACGTTCCCTCTCGGCCCTTTCGAGGGGGAACTGCTTTATAATTGACAATCGGCGTGCCCGTTTTCGCGGGTGCGCCGTTGCCATGATAGAAGGAAGTTTGCCGGCGGCGAGCTGCCGGCCCCGGGCGGGGGAGTCCGCCCGGAAGCGAAACGAAGGAGAAACAATCCATGGAACTCAAGGATCTCACCCCTGCCGCGGGCTCTACCAAGGCCCGTAAGCGCGTCGGCCGCGGCGGTGCCTCCGGCACCGGCAAGACCGCCGGTCGCGGCCTGAACGGCCAGAAGTCCCGCGCTGGCGGCGGCAAGGGCGCCGGCTTCGAGGGCGGCCAGACCCCGCTCGCGCGTCGTCTGCCCAAGCTGCCCGGCTTCCGCAACATCAACCGCGTGGAGTACCTGCCCGTCAACGTCAAGCGCCTCGAGGAGAAGTACGAGGCCGGCGAGGTCGTCGACGGCGAGTCCCTCAAGGCCAAGGGCATCATCAAGCATGCCGACGCCCTCGTGAAGGTGCTCGGCGACGGCGAGATTACCAAGCCCCTCACCGTGCGCGTGGATAAGGTGTCCGCTACCGCCAAGGCGAAGATCGAGGCGGCCGGAGGAAAGGTCGAAGAGCCTTGCTAAGGTCAATTCTTGACGCATTCAAGGTTCCGGAGCTGCGCAAGAAGATCCTCTTCACGCTGGCGATTCTCGCGCTCTACCGCTTCGGGGCCTATGTGCCGGTCCCGGGCATTCCCTTTCATGAGTTTGCCACGGCCTTCCAGGACACCGGCGTGGCTATGACTATGCTGGACCTGTTCACCGGCGGCGCGCTGTCGAACTTCTCGGTGTTTTCCCTGGGCATCATGCCCTACATCACCGCATCCATCATCATGCAGCTGATGCAGGGCGTCATTCCCGCCGTGGGCCGCTGGGCCCGCGAGGGCGACACCGGGCGCCGTAAGATCACCCAGGTCACCCGCTATCTCACGCTGGGCCTGGGCCTCATCAACGCGGTCGGCTACTTGCTGCTGTTCAAGTCGCCGGCCTACGGCGTGCAGTTCTCCACCGAGGTGCCCGAGCTGCTCACGGATGCCATTATCGTGTTCACCCTCGTGGCCGGCACGGCGTTCATCATGTGGATGGGCGAGCTGATCACGCAGCGCGGCATCGGCAACGGCATGTCGCTCATCATCTTCGTGAGCATCGTGTCGCGGGTGCCCTCCGCCATCTTCTCGTCGGTGAACCTCACGAGCGACTTGGGCACGGGCATCGCCCTCACCCTGGTCATCCTGGCCGTGGTGCTGGTGTGCATCCCGCTCATCATCTTCGTTGAGCGCGCCCAGCGCCGCATCCCGGTGAACTACGCCAAGCGCGTGCAGGGTCGCAAGATGATGGGCGGTCAGTCCACCTACATTCCGCTGAAGGTGAACGCGGCCGGCGTTATCCCGATCATCTTCGCGAGCTGTCTCATCTACTTCCCGGCCCAGCTGGCGGCCATCTTCAACGTGGGTTGGCTGACGGAGTTCGCGAACTGGTGCTCCACCGGTTGGCTGAACTGGGTGCTCACAGTGCTGCTCATCGTGTTCTTCGCGTATTTCTACACCTCCATGGTGTTCAATCCCGAGGAGACCGCTGACAACATCCGCAAGCAGGGCGGCTTCATTCCCGGCGTGCGTCCCGGCACGGCCACGGTGCAGTACATCAAGAACGTCATCAATCGCGTGACGCTGCCCGGTGGCATCTTCATCGCGGCCATCGCCGTGGTGCCCACCATCATCTTCTTCTTCACGAACAACCAGCTCATCCAGGCGTTCGGCGGCACGTCCATCCTCATCATGATCGGCGTGGCCCTGGACACCATGAGCAAGATCGAGAGTCAGCTGAAGATGTACAACTACGAAGGCTTCTTCAAGTAAGAAGATTCGCAGGTAGAAACGAAAGGATGTTTTCCATGAACATCGTGCTTCTTGGGGCTCCCGGTGCTGGCAAGGGCACCCAGGCAGCCAAGCTGGTAGCGGAGTTCGAGCTGCCCCACATCTCCACCGGCGACATGCTGCGCGCGGCGGTGAAGGCGGGCACGCCGCTCGGCCAGAAGGCCAAGTCCTATATGGACGCCGGCGATCTGGTGCCCGATGACGTCATCATCGGCCTGGTGACCGAGCGCCTCCAGGACGGCGACACCGCCAACGGCTTCATCCTCGACGGCTTCCCGCGCACCTCGGCCCAGGCCGTGGCGCTGGACGCCGAGCTCTCCAAGCTGGGCCGTCCCCTGGATGCCGCCCTGCTCATCGACGTTGACCCCGAGGTCATCGTCGGTCGCCTCACCTCCCGTCGCATGTGCCGCGACTGCGGCTACATCGGCAGCGCCGCCGATGGCGACACCTGCCCGAAGTGCGGCGGCGAGATGTACCAGCGCGACGACGACAACGAGGCTACCGTGCGCAACCGCCTGGATGTGTACGAGACCGCCACGAGCCCGCTCATCGACTACTACCGCGGCTGCGAGCTGCTCGTCACCATCGACGGCGACCGCGATCCCGATGTGGTGTACGCCGACGTCAAGGAGGCCCTGGCCTAAGGCCCGGCCGCTTCCAGAGCCCTGTGAGGGGGACCTGTCATCCGGCAGGTCCCCCTTTCGTCTATAATCCAGCATATGCCAACCGTCAGGGACAACATCGCCTACGCCTACGGCCGCGTCCGCGACGCGCACGGACGCGCGCTCGCCCATGCGCTGCGCGTGGCTGCGGTGCTCGTGGCCCTCGCGGTCGCGCTCGAGGTGTTCGTCTTCAACTTCAACTACTTCGCCTCGGCCGGCTATGACCCCATCAACCTGAAGAACCGCATCACGCTGCCTTACGACCGCGATGACGACCTGTTCAGCCTCACGGCGGTCAACCACACCATGGAGTTCTCCGACCTCAACACGAAGGTCAACAACATCCGCATCGACTTCGACTCCAACCAGCCGGCGCAGAACCTGGCCATCAAGATCCAGTTCACCGACGAGGCGCATCAGACGTACTTCGACTCCACGGAGTACACGGTGGGCGTGCCGGTGACCTCCGTGTCCACCATGTCCACGCAGAGCGAGTACCTCAACCTCAATACCACCGGCTACGTCGACAACCTGCGCATCGAGGTGGTGGGGGAGGACACCCGCTATCCGATCAAGCTGTGGACGGTCTCGCTCAACGCCCACCACCCCTTCGACTTCAACACGACGCGCTTCACCTGGACGGTGGGCATCTTGGCGCTCGTGTACCTGTTCCGGCCCAAGTCGGCCATCTACCGCATCAACATCGTGGAGAATCCGCGGCGCTCGAAGGCGGGGATCATCGCGGCCGTGGCCGTGGAGCTCGCGCTGGTGAGCGCGTTCCTCTTCTACGGGTCGAACCTCGTGGGCGTGGCCACCTCCTCCTACAACTACGGATCATGGGATGGCAAGAGCATCGTCAACGTCTACGAGACCGGCGGGGAGAACGCCCAGCAGTACGCCGAGCTCGCGCGCGCCTTCGCCAAGGGCCAGCTCTACCTGGACGAGGAGCCGCCGGAATGGCTCAAGGCCATGGACGACCCCTACGACAAGGGCGCCCGGGACGAGGCCCAGAAGGAGACGGGCGAGCCGTACCTCTTTGACGTGGCCTACCATGACGGGCACTACTACGTGTACTTCGGCGTGGTGCCGGTGCTGCTGTTCTACCTGCCGTTCTACCTGCTGACGGGCTTGAACTTCCCGACGGCCATCGGCGTGCTCGTGGCGGCGCTCGCCTTTGTGCTGGGCTGCTCAGCGCTGCTCGACCGGTTTGCGCGCTACCACTTCAAATCGGTGTCGCTCGGGCTCTACCTGCTGCTCCAGGTGCCGCTCGTGTTCTGCTGCGGCATTCTCTACCTGGTGAAGTTCCCCACGTTCTACTCGCTGCCCATCATGTGCGGTCTGGCGTTCTCGGTGTGGGGGCTCTACTGCTGGATGCGGGGGCGGCTCTCGCGTCACGCCTGCGCGTGGTACTTTGCCGGGTCGCTCTGCATGGCGCTCGTGGCCGGCTGCCGCCCGCAGCTGCTCGCGCTGTCGCTTTTGGCCTTCCCGCTGTTCTGGCGCGCCTACCTTACCGAGCGCCGCCTGTTCACCCCGGCCGGCGCCCGCGAGTTCGCCTGCCTGGTGGCGCCCTACGTCATCGTGGCGGCGGGCATCATGGGCTACAACTACGCGCGCTTCGGGTCGGTCACCGACTTCGGCGCCAACTACAACTTGACGGTCAACGACATGACCAAGCGCGGCATGAACGTCGGCCGCCTCGCGCCGGCCTTCTTCTCCTACTTCCTCCAGCCGCCCTGCGTGACGGGCGCGTTCCCGTACCTCCAGCCGGAGCCCTTCGACACTACCTATATGGGGCAGACCATCCGCGAGGTCACCTTCGGCGGCATCTTCGCCTGCCTGCCGGTGCTGTGGGTGCTCGCGTTCGCGCGGCGCATCCTGCTCATGCGCTACCGCCAGCGCGCCACGCGCACCATCTGGGGCGTCATCGTGGTGCTCTTGGCCTCCGGCGTCATCGTGGCGCTGCTCGACGCGGAGATGGCCGGCATCCTCCAGCGCTACTACGCGGACTTCAGCTTCATGTTCCTGGCTGCCACGGTGCTGCTGCTCTTCGTCGTCAACGAGAACCTGGCGCCCGGCACCATTGCGCGCGACCTTCTGCTCAAGGTGCTCATCGTGATGGTGGCCGTCTCGCTGCTCTACAGCACGCTGCTGTGCTTCGTGCCGGAGACGGGCTGGTACTCCGACATCTATCCCTGGGCCTACCAGGACGTCATTGAGATGGTGCAGTTCTGGACCTAGGCGGGCGTGCGGGCTGCGGCCGCGCTTTCTCCTGATGGCGTTACGGGACGGCGGCGCTTATGGCCCTCGGGCGCCCGAACCGCTAAGATAGACACGTCTTGCAATCATCAGGAAGGAACATCCATGGATCTTGTCATCGTCGATACCTATGAGGACATGAGCCGCGTCGCCGCGGAGCAGATCGAGGCCGTCATCGCTGACGACCCCTCCTGCGTGCTCGGCTTGGCCACGGGCTCCACGCCCATCGGGCTCTATGCCGATTTGGTGGCCGACTGCGCCGCCGGCAAGGTGAGCTTCGCCGACGTGACCACGTTCAACCTCGACGAGTATCGCGGACTGGCCCATGACCACGACCAGAGCTACCACTACTTCATGGCCGACAACCTGTTCAACCACGTGGACATCGATCCGGCCCGCACCCATGTGCCCGACGGCTTCGATCCGGATGCCGACGCGGCCTGCGCTGCCTACGAGGAGGCCATCGAGGCTGCCGGCGGCATCGCCATCCAGCTGCTCGGCCTGGGCCACAACGGCCACATCGGCTTCAACGAGCCGGCCGATAGCTTCCCGGTGGCCACCCACTGCGTCGCGCTGACCGAGTCCACCATCCAGGCCAACAGCCGCCTGTTCGACTCCATCGACGAGGTGCCGCGCGAGGCCTACACCATGGGCATCGGCACCATCATGAAGGCGCGCAAGATCCTCATGGTGGTGAGCGGCGAGGACAAGGCCGCCATCCTGGAGAAGTCGCTGTTCGGGCCCGTGGTGCCCGAGGTGCCTGCCTCCGCCCTCCAGCTTCATCCCGACGTGACCGTGGTGTGCGACGCCGCTGCCGGCGCCCTCTGCCGCGAGCATTTGGCCTAGCGCCCTGACACGAGGCGCCCCGGGGCTTGGCGCGGCTATCGAGCCGCCCGCGTCCGCAGGGCGCTTGACCATCCCCTGAGCACGAGGAGGATACGACCATGGAACTGAGGAAGATAGGCGCCGTTCGCGGCGGCGAGGTGTTTGACGGCGGGCGCTTCACGGCGCGCGACGTGTACCTGGCAGGAGGGCTCACCGTAGCCGAGGAGGCTCAGGCCGACGGGGAGTCGCTCGACGCCTCCGGCTGCTACGTCATCCCCGGTCTCGTGGACATCCACTTCCACGGCAGCGCCGGCGCGGACGTGAGCGATGGTGACGCGGAGGGCCTGCATCGCATGGGCGCCTACGAGGCGTCGCGCGGCGTGACGGCCATGTGCCCCGCCACCATGACGCTGCCCGAGGACGTGCTGCTGCGCGCCGCCGAGGTCGCCGCGGCCTATGAGCCGGCGGCCAATGAGGCCGACCTCGTGGGCATCAACATGGAGGGCCCCTACATCTCGCCGGGCAAGGTGGGCGCTCAGAATCCCGAGCACGTGCGCAACCCCAGCGTGGACGAGTTCCGCCGCCTTCAGGAGGCGGCCGGCGGCCTGTTCAAGCTCGTGGACATCGCGCCGGAGGAGCCTGGCGCCGACGCGTTCATCGGCGCGCTCGCCAACGAGGTGCGCATCTCGGTGGCCCACACCACGGCCGACTACGCCACGGCGGCTCGCGCGTTCGCCGAGGGCGCGCGGCACCTCACGCACCTCTACAACGCCATGCCCGGCATGCACCACCGCACTCCCGGCCCCATTCCCGCCGCCGCCGAGCGCGACGACGTGACGGCCGAGATCATCGCGGACGGCGTGCACATCCACCCGGCCATGGTGCGCCTGGCGTTCAACCTGTTCGGAGACGAGCGCATGATCCTGGTGAGCGACACGCTGCGCGCTGCCGGCATGCCGAACGGCGTGTACGACCTGGGAGGCCAGGACGTGACGGTAGACGGCTACGAGGCGCGTATCGACAACGGCGCGCTGGCCGGGTCGGTGAGCGACCTCATGCGCTGCCTCTACGTGGCGGTGCGCGAGATGGACATCCCGCTCGTGAGCGCCGTGAAGGCCGCCACGGCCAACCCGGCCCGCGCCATCGGCCTGGCAGGCCGCTACGGCACGCTGGCCCCGGGTGCCGTAGCCGACGTGGTGCTGCTTGACAAGCAGACGCTCGAGGTGCGCCAGGTCATCCTGCGCGGCCAGGCGCTCTAGGCGCCGCGCTCCCCAGCCCCGAGGCGGCGGGCGGCTCCCTGGCGGAGCCGCCCGCCGTTGCGTTCGGGGAGGGGCCCGTGGGATCCTGTGAGGCGAGGGTCATGGTGCTGTCCTCCCCTCGGGGTGTTGGGGGATCTGTGCTCGCTTCTTCGGGTGATCCCTCCTGGCTGAGTCGCCTCCGTCTTCCCCTGCGATGATGCCGTCTGCTTCCCAGCTTGGCGCTGTTGCGCCTCGTTGGTGGCGCTGTCGGCTCCTCTGGCGTCTGCTGCTCGCCAGCCCTGGTTCGCCCCCCCCA
>CANSQW010000057.1 GCA_947649215.1 uncultured bacterium
CGCACCCAGCCGCCCACGCCAAAGCTGTCGGAGGGCACGAGCAGCAGCTCGAACTCCTTCGCGCGGTCGGAGAACGCCTGCGCGTCGTCCTCAAGCGCCTTCACCCACAGGTAGAACGCGCCGTCCGGCTCGACGTACTCGTAGCCAAGCGCGGAAAGCCCCTCGGTGAGGATGCGGCGGTTCTCGGCGTAGGCCGCCACGTCGGAGGGCTCGGCCACGCACGCGGCGATGACGCGCTGCAGCAGCACCGGCGCGCAGATGTAGCCGAGCGCGCGTCCGGCGCCGGCCACGGCGCACGACACCTCGGCCGCGTCGGGCATGAGGTCGGACACGTAGATGTAGCCAATGCGCTCGCCCGGCAGCGAGAGCGCCTTGCTGTAGGAGTAGCACACGACGGTGCGCGGATACAGGCACGGCACGTAGGGAACCTCCACGCCGTAGGTGATCTCGCGGTAGGGCTCGTCGCTGATCAGGTAGATCGGCCGCCCCAGCTCCTCCTCCTTGGCGACGAGCACCGCGGCCAGCGCCTCCAGGGTCTCGCGCGCGTACACGGCGCCCACGGGATTGTTGGGCGAGTTGATGATGACGGCGCTCGTGCGCGGCGTGATGGCCGCGGCCACGGCCTGGGCGTCCACCTGGAAGCTCGGCACGCTGGCCGGCACCTCCACGATGGTGCAGCCGGCCATGTCGATCCACGTCTTGTACTCGGGGAAGTAGGGGCTGATGACGATGACCTCGTCGCCCGGCACCGTGATGGCGCTGATGGTGATGGCCAGCCCCGCCGCCGCGCCGGCGGTCAGGTACAGGTTGCCCGGCGTGGCCGGCACGCCGTAGCGCTCGGCGAGGTAGTCGGCGATGACCTGCTTCACGGCCGGGTCGCCCGCGGCGGGCGTGTAGCCGTGCAGGGCCACCGGGTCCTCGTCCATCAGCGCGAGGATGGTCTCGCGCACGCGCTCGGGCGCGGGCACGCTCGGGTTGCCGATGGAGTAGTCGAAGACGTTTTCGGCCCCCACCTCGGCCTTGCGGGCCATGCCGTAGGCGAACAGCTCGCGAATGGCGCTGGGCTCGTCGCCCAGGGCGTACATTGCCTGGTTGATCACAGGTTCCTCCTCTTTATCCCTTGACCACGAGAACGTCGCACCGGCAGGTGCGGATGAGGTGCTTCGACACGCTGCCGACGAAGGCGTACTTGATGTCGGAGTAGCCGCGCTCGCCGCAGACCACGAGATCGGGCCCCCACTCCCCCACCAGCTCCTCGAGCACATCGGCCACGCGGCCCACGCCCACCTTGAACGCGCAAGACGGCACGCGCGGGTCGTTCGCGAGCTCTCCGAGCACCGGGGCCAGGCTCTCCTCCATGGCCTCGCGTACGCCGGCGGCCAGGGCCTGGTAGTCGGCGCCGTTGGCGTCGGCCGGCAGCGAGTCCACCACGTGGGCGAGGTAGAGCGCGGCGCCGTTGGCCCGGGCCAGGGCCACGGCTCGCCCGATGACGGCGTTCTGCGCGTCGGTGCCGTCCAGGGCGGCGAAGATGCGTTGGTAGGTGCTCATGGGTTCCTCCGTTATCCGTCTTTTCGCCGCCCGCGAGGCGGCTAGCAACAGGATAACGCCAACGGGCCGCGCCGGCCCCCGAAAGACGGCCTGCGGCCGAGGCCTCGGGCGACCTAGGCCCCGTACAGCGCGCCGGCGATGTCCTCGAACACCGAGCGCGCGCTCCACGGGCCGATGCCGGCCGGCGTGCCGAGCGAGATGCGGTAGCGCGCGGCGGGGGACAGCCCCACGCGCACGAGCCCGTCCGCCACCTGCGGCATCTCCTCCAGCACGAGGGTGGGGCAGAAGGCGGCGCCCAGTCCGTCGTGGGCCAGGCGCAGCAGGGTGATCATGTCGTTGCCCTCCACGAGCGCCCGGGGGCGGATGCCGGCGCGGCGCAGCTCGGCATGGGCGATGCGCCCGGATATGTCGTCGACGGGCTCGAGCAGAAACGGGCAGGCGCCGAGCGCGCCCAGCTCCAGATCGGGCGCGCAGGCCGCAGCCTCCTCCGGCGTCACGCCCAGGGCGGCGCCGAGCACCGCGGGCGTCGCCACCAGCACCACCTCCTCCTCGTAGAGGGGGTGCACCTCCACATCGCCCGCCGCCCCGTCGAACCGGGCGATCACCACGTCGGCCTCGTGGGCCTCCGCCAGGCGCACGAGCTCCTCGTTCGCGCCCTCGATCACCTTCACCGCCACGTTGGGCAGGCTCTCGTGGAACTGACGCAGGATGTTGGGCAGCAGCAGGCGGCCGCGCACGTTGGACATGCCCACCTTCAGCACGCCGGCGCCGCCGATGCTCGTCTCCCCCAGCTGCCGCAGCATGCGGATGCGGGCGTCGCGCTGCTCGACGGCGTAGGCGAGGAAGGTCTCGCCCGACCGCGTGAGGGCCAGCGGGTTGCTGCGCACCACCAGGCGCGTGTCCAGCTCGCGCTCGAGCGCCGCCAGCCGCGAGCTCAGGGTCTGCTGAGACACCTGCAGCTCCTCTGAGGCACGGGTGAAGGTGCCGCTCTCCGCCAGCTGCACGAACCAGTCCAACGACTCGACGGCCACCGCCGCTCCTCTCCCCTTCGCCGCATGCGCTCTCCCACGCGACGCCGGCCGCCGCGTGGCAGCGGCCTCAACCTCGCTTCTCGTCATATCTACCATATTTTTTTGTGACTTGACCGAAAATACTTGTCAAAGGCAGCGGGAATTGTGCTCAAGAGGCGTAGGATGGACAACGTTCTGACAACGAGCCTTATGAGGAGGGAACATGAAGAAAACTAAGATCCTGGCAGCGGCGGCCTGCGCCGCGCTGCTGGCGTTCGGGCTCTTCGGCTGCGGCGGCGGCGACGCCAAGACCGATTCCAAGACCGACGCCAAGGCCGACGCCCCCAAGACCCAGACGGAGAACCTGCGCTTCGTCACCGGCGGCGAGTCCGGCACCTACTACGCCTACGGCAACGTGCTCGGCCAGTTCGCCACCAACGGCGACTACGGCGTGAACGTGTCCGCCCTGGCCGGCAACGGCTCTCAGGCCAACATCCAGGCCCTCGAGGACGGCGACGCCGACATCGCGTTCTGCCAGTCCGACGTGCTGGCCTACGCCTACGACGGCACCAACCTGTTCGACGGCGCGCCCTACAAGGACTTCTCCATCGTGGCCGACCTGTACCAGGAGCAGGTGCAGATCGTCACCTGCGACCCGTCCATCAAGACCGTCGCTGACCTGGCCGGCAAGACCGTCTCCGTCGGCGCTGCCGGCTCCGGCGTGTACTTCAACGCCCTCGACGTGCTCGGCGTGTACGACCTGACGCTCGACGACATCAACCCCGTCTACCAGAGCTTCGCCGACTCGGCCGACTCTCTGAAGGACAACAAGATCGACGCCGCCTTCATCGTGGCCGGCGCCCCCACCACCGCCATCACCGACCTGTCCACCACCAAGACCGCCTACCTGGTCTCCATGGACGATGAGCACGTCGACAAGCTCATGGCCATCTCGCCCTACTACAGCAAGGCCGTCATCCCCGCTGACACCTACGGCCTCGAGGGCCCGACCACCACGGTCTCCGTGGGCGCGGTCATCATCGCCAACAACTCGGTCTCCGAGGACGCCATCTACAACTTCACCAAGTCCCTCTTCGAGGGCGCCGAGAGCAACGCCGACGCCCATGCGAAGTACAAGGAGCTGGTGATCGAGGACGCCGCCGGCATCTCGTCTGTCCCCTACCACCCGGGTGCTGCCAAGTACTTCGAGGAGCAGGAGATCACGGTCGGCAAGTAGCCCCCGCATAACCAAGCCGGACGCACCGGCTGACGCACCATCGCAAGACCAACCAAGGGTCGCGCCGACACACCGCCGGCGCGACCCTTGGCCGTATCCTTCCCTTACCTAAGCGATTTACTCACCCAAATCGTTTCGGCCAGGGAAGAGAAGGAGGAGCCCATGGCATTGTTCAAGCGCAAGAACAAGAAGGAAGAAAAGACGGAGGCCGAGCTTCTGGCCGCCTCTCCCGACGGCGCGGAGATAGACGCCGAGGAGGTCATGCGCAAGTACGACCGCGAGTCCAACACGCGCATCTGGGAGGGCGTGCCGAAGATCGCCTTCACGGCCATCCTCGTGGCGTTCTCCGTCTACTGCATGGCCATGACGCTGCTCTCCGTCGAGCAGGCCGAGGCGCGCCTGGCGCGCTTCCTCGCGTTCATCGTGGTCATCGGCTACCTCATGTTCCCGGCGCGCAAGACGGGGCACAAGGTCAACCACATCCCGTGGTACGACATCGTGCTCATGCTGGCCGGGTTCGGGGCGTTCATGTACTTCGCGCTCAACTGCACCGACATCCTGCTCATGGGCGCGCGCATCCAGCCGCTCCACGTGGCGCTCGGCGTGGTGGGCATCCTCGTGCTGGCGGAGCTGTGCCGCCGCTGCGTGGGCATCCCCATCATCGTGGTGGTGGCGTGCCTGGTGGCCTACGCGTTCTACTGGCAGCTGACCACCGGCAACAACGTGGCCGTCTACGACGCGCTGCGCAAGATCGTGCAGAAGCTGTTCTACACCACGAGCGGCGTCATCGGCACGCCCATCAACGTGTGCTACACCTACATCGTGCTGTTCATCATCTTCGGTGCGTTCCTCGAGCGCACCGGCATCGCGAACTTCTTCATCGCGCTGGCCAACCGCATCGCCGGCTGGTCGAGCGGCGGCGCGGCCAAGGTGGCCGTCATCGCATCGGCCCTGTGCGGCATGGTGTCGGGCTCGTCGGTGGGCAACACCGTGACCACCGGATCGGTCACCATCCCCATGATGAAGAAGACCGGCTACCGCCCGCCCTTCGCCGGCGCCGTGGAGGCGGCGTCGTCCACCGGCGGCCAGATCATGCCCCCCATCATGGGCGCGGCCGCGTTCCTCATGGCCGAGTACATCGGCATCCCCTACCTCGAGGTGGCCGTCATGGCCATCATCCCGGCCTTCCTCTACTTCGCCGGCATCTTCATCTCGGTGCACCTGGAGGCCAAGAAGCTCGGGCTCAAGGGCATCCCGCGCCACGAGCTGCCCACGTTCAAGTACCTCATCCAGAACTGCTACCTCATCATCCCGCTCGTGCTGCTCGTGTGGCTCGTGGCGTCCGGCGCGCGCACCATGGCCGTGTCCGCCGCCATCTCCATCGCGGGCGCCTTCGTCATCGGCTTCATCAACTTCCTGCTGACGAACTGGCGTGAGCGCGCCGAGGGCGCCAGCTTCGGGTCGGTCTTCGGCGAGACGTGCAAGATGGCGCTGTTCACCACCATCGACGCCTTCGCGGCGGGCGCCAAGAACGTCATCTCCGTGGCCGTGGCCTGCGCCATGGCCGGCCTCATCGCCGGCTGCATCACGGTGACGGGCCTCGCGTCCACCATCATCAACGTCATCGTCATGGCGGCGGGCGACTTCCTCATCATCGGACTCGTGTTCACCATGCTCTGCTGCATCGTGCTTGGCATGGGCGTGCCCACCACGGCCAACTACTGCATCATGGCCTCCACCTGCGCGCCCATCCTCATGGCGCTCGGCATCAACCCCATCTGCGCGCACTTCTTCGTGTTCTACTTCGGCATCGTGGCCGACATCACGCCTCCCGTGGCCTTGGCGGCCTACGCGGCGGCGGCCATCGCCAAGGCCAAGCCTATGGCCACGGCCGTCAACGCGTCGAAGCTGGCCATCGCGGCGTTCATCGTGCCCTACATCTTCGCGATGAACCCGAGCCTGCTGCTCCAGGGCGACGTGACCACGGCCACCGTGGCCCTCAACATGGTGACGGCGCTCGTGGGCCTGTTCGGCGTGGCGGTGGCCCTCAACGGGTTCCTGTTCAAGAACAAGGTGAACCCCGCGCTGCGCGTGGCGCTGGTGGCCGGCGGCCTGTCCATGATGATCCCGGGCAGCCTGTCCGACGTCGTCGGGTTCGCCGTCGTGTTCGCCATCTGCCTGTTCCAGTGGCTGCTCGGACGGCGTGCCAAGGGCGGCGCGGCCCCGGTTGAGGCTGCGACCGACGAGGCGCCCGCACCCGCGCTCGACGGCGACATGGACGACATGGAGGCGGCCCGCTAGGCGCCCGGCGCCTGAGACGGGCCCACCGACTGGTTGGAGGATCAAATGGAGAAGCAGGACATCATCTGGGTCACGGGCGCGAAGGGGTTCCTCGGCGGCGAGGTGTGCGCCCATCTGGAGGCTGCGGGCAAGCGGGTGGTCGGCACCGACGCGGAGCTCTCCGTCAGCGACCCGGAGAACCTCGAGCGGTTCGCGCAGGAGGTCATGCCCGCCGCCATCGTGAACTGCGCCGGCATCCGCCGCGACGCCACCACGCTCGGCACGCGCATCAAGGCCTACGAGGTAAACGCGCTCGGCGCCCGCAACGTGGCGCTGGCGGCCAACGCCATCGGCGCGCTCATGGTGCAGGTGTCGAGCGACGACGTGTACGCTGCCGTGGTGCCCGAGCCGGTGAACGAGTTCGACAACCCGCACCCCACGACGGCCTACGGCAAGTCGAAGCGCGCCGGCGAGATGATGGTGCGCAATACCACCGACGACCACCTCATCGTGCGCTCGTCGTGGCTCTACCACGCCCAGAGCGGGCGCTTCCGCGACATCCTGGACGCGGCGGAGGCCGGGCGCACCTACGCGGCGCGCACCGACCAGGTGGCCTCCCCCACCAGCGTCGACACCTACTGCCGGTTCCTCAACGCGGCCATCGACAAGCGCCTGACGGGCACCTTCCACGTGGCCGGCACCGGGTCGACGAGTCGCTACGGGTTCGCCGCGAAGATCCTGGAGCTGGCCGGCTACGACCCCGCCGCCGTCCTGGTGGCCGAGGAGGATCCCGTCACCGCCGAGCACCTCATCCTCGAGAGCCTCCTGCTCGAGATGGCCGGCGTAGACCTCCCCACCTGGGAAGAGGACCTCGCCGCCTACATGAGCACCCGGTAACGCAGAACGGCCGGCCCGCGATGGGCCGCCCAACGCAAAGCGAGGGGCCCCGGTGCAGCACCGGGGCCCCTCGCCTTCTTTATGCCCCCCAGGGGGCGCTTTCCTAGATCTCGTCAAGCCACCCTCTCATAGGGAAAGCTGTGCGCATAGAGGGACTCCGGGGCAAGATCAACATCGCCATCAAGCCACGTCATCACCCCGTGGTCAATGAAGAAGGCATCGAAGACCGCCCTGTCGGCCAAGGGAGCGAAGGCCGGCATCTCAAGTAAGTACGCCGCATCGAACAGCCGCGTCTCCCCGGTAGAGAACTCGACGAGCATGGAGAGCTCATCGACCACCCGCGCCGCCACTACTTCTATGCCCGATACGAGCTCACCCGCATAGGCGACGCCGTCGATCACATACATAAGAACCTCCTAGCGAAGCGGCTCGAT
>CANSQW010000058.1 GCA_947649215.1 uncultured bacterium
ACGGCGCACGGTCGAACGCGACCTGGGAAAACGCGCGGCTCTCAGGCTCGAGCCGCTCTGGGGGCGCGCCGCGACCATGCAGAACCGGCTTTTCTCGCAGAAATCGCCACGTTTTCGCGCCCGCCTCCGTGCGCAGAGCCCGTCCCGCGCGGTCGATCCGGCGCATCCCGCGGCGGGCGCCCGCGCGGGACGTCCGTGGCCGTCACGGCCCACCGGGCCTGCTGCCGGGGATCGCGCGGCGGGAAGGGCCGCTCGAAAAATTTCTCTTGAAAAGCCGGTGAAGTAACGCTAAGATAAGCAAGCTGTTTGAGCGAGTACGCGTCTTGCGCAGATGGCACAACGGGTTGTGGCGCAGTTTGGTAGCGCACTTGACTGGGGGTCAAGGGGTCGCAGGTTCAAATCCTGTCAACCCGACCAGCTTCTTCGAGGAGCCGGTGGCAGAAGCCGCCGGCTCCTCTTCTTTTGTATAAAAGTCGGATGGCGGAAAGGAGGCGTGAGGCGCTCTACCAGCTGAGGCTACCTACGAGGAGCGGGTGCAGCTCGGACTGTGCACCTACTCAGAGGTCGAGCAGCTGGACGCCTATCTTCCCTACGGCTTCATCAACATCAACGACTGGATCGACGGCCGTCAGATCGCGAAGCACCGCGTCTTCGTCGAAAAGCTCATGCGCGAGCTGGGGCTCACGACGCGCCACGACTTCGTGCGCATGGCCCGTGCCCTGTTCACCTCCGAGTTGTGCGCCCTGCTCGGCGCGCTCAAGGACTTCGAGTACGCCGACCCGGGGCTGGGCTACCCGGCCTGGAGGCTCGCGTCGGTCAACCGCCTGAAGGGCCGCCTGATCGCCGACATCCTGGCCTAGGGCGGCCCTTCTGCCGTTCGCCCTGGTAGGAGCGCCGCCGGCCCCGGGGCGCCTTGGGCGGGGCGGCCCTTCACCGAGCAATACGGCCCTGCCCGTCGCGATCCCCCGCGGGCGCGGCGCGGCTTTTGGTACCCTCGATGCCAGGATGGGGCGTCTCGCCCCGCGCCGGCAGCGACACGACGCGGGCCCGCGCGGGGATCGGCAGCCCCCTGAAGGCAAATCGGGTAGAAGGGGGAATTTCGTGGCATTGCTCGGATTTCTCATCGTTTTCCCGCTCGTGGTGGCCGCGGTGCTCCTTGCCGTGCGCGGCGACGGCGCGCGAAACGTCATCGTCGGCGCCTCGGCCGTCATCATCGGCGTGGCCTCGGTGGTGCTCGTCGCCACCAACCTGGGCACGCCAGGCGTGTACTTCGAGTTCTCATCGGTCGTGCTCGACTACGTCTGCACGGGGGTGAGCGTCGTCCTCGTCGGCATCGTCTTGTCCTTCGCGGTTCGCTACAAGAACCTGCTGGCGGGCGTTCTCGCCCTCATCCAGCTGGCCGGCGCGCTCGTGCTCGAGTTCGCGTTCGCCCACGAGGTGGAGGTGCCCATCGGGCTGTACTTCGACTCGCTCTCGCTGCTCATGGCGTTCATCATCGGCGTCATCGGCGGCGGCATCTGCGTCTACGCGCTCGGCTACATGCGTGACTTCCAGGCCCACGAGCCCGCCGATGCGAAGGATCGCCGCCCGCTGTTCTTCGCCCTCATGTTCGTGTTCCTCTCCGCCATGTACGTCATCGTGTTCTCCAACAACATGATGTGGATGTTCACGGGCTGGGAGGTCACCACCGTCTGCTCGTTCCTCCTCATCGGCTACACCAAGACCGACGAGGCCATCGCCAACGCCTTCCGCCAGATCGTCATGAACCTGGCCGGCGGCATCGGGTTCCTCGTGGCGCTCTACGTGTGCGCCATCCAGCTCGAGACGCTCTCGTTCGTCGAGTTCATCATGCTCGGCGTGGCCGACCCGGCCCTCGTGGGACTGGCCGTGGTGGCGCTCGCCTTCGCGGGCATCACCAAGGCCGCGCAGATGCCCTTCCAAACGTGGCTTCTGGGCGCCATGGTGGCCCCCACTCCCACGAGCGCCCTGCTCCATTCCTCTACCATGGTGAAGGCCGGCGTGTTTCTGCTCGTGAAGCTCGCGCCCATCATGCTCATGAGCCCCGTGCCCTCCATGATGGTCATGCTCGTGGGCGGCATCACGTTCCTCCTCTGCTCGTTCATGGCCATCAGCCAGTCCAACGCCAAGCGCGTGCTGGCCTACTCGACCATCGCCAACCTCGGCCTCATCACGGCCTGCGCCGGCGTGGGCACGCCGGAGGCGGTGTGGGCGGCCGAGTTCCTCATCCTGTTCCATGCCATCGCCAAGAGCCTGCTGTTCCTGTGCGTCGGCACCGCCGAGCACCACATCGGCAGCCGCGACATCGAGTCGATGGACCTGCTCTTCGACCGTATGCCGCGCTTGGCCCGCTTCATGATGCTCGGCATCATGTGCATGTTCATCGCGCCGTTCGGCATGCTCGTTGCCAAGTGGGCCACGCTCGTGTCCTTCGTCGACATGGACCAGGTGGCGCTCGTCATCATCCTGGCCTTCGGCTCGGCTGCCACGTTCATGTTCTGGGCCAAGTGGCTCGGCAAGCTGGCGGGCATCGCCGGCGAGCCGGAGAACGTGGAGGTCACCGTCCACAAGAGCGAGTGGGCGTCGCTTCTGCTCATGGCGGCGCTGCTCGTGGCGGCCTGCGTGACGCTGCCGCTCATCTCCGCCTTTGTGGTGGAGCCCTACGTGGTGTCGGTCTATGGCATCCTCGGGCAGGGCATCACCACTGACAACCTCTGGATCGCGAGCATCTGCGTGGCCATCGTGGTGATCGTGCTGTTCGCGGGCATGGGCGGCTCCAAGGCGCGTAAGGTGGACGTCTACCTGGCCGGCGTCAGCCGCGGCTCGGAGGAGCGCGCGTTCCAGAACGCGCTGTCGGGCACGTCGGTGGCCACGGCGCGCAACTGGTATATGGACGACGTGTTCGGCGAGAAGCGCATCGCGCCGGTGGGCGTCGTGTTCAACTCCATCATCATGGCCGCGGCCTTCGTCATCGCCGCCGTCGCCCCGATGGTGCTCTAGAAAGGGGCGTGACCATGACTATCCTCATCACCGTCATCGGCACCATCCTGTTCGGGCTCATCGCGCCTGTCGTGGGATGCCTGCTGGCCGGCCTCGACCGCGTCATCAGCGCCCGCATGCAGGGCCGCGTAGGGCCGCCGGTGCTCCAGCCCTACTACGACGTGCGCAAGCTCTTCGAGAAGGAGAGCGTGGCGGTCAACTCCGTCGAGCGCACCTACGTGGCCTGCGCGCTGCTCTTCGCCTGCGTGGCCGGCGGCGTGTTCTTCACCGGCGGCAACCTGCTCATGTGCGTGTTCGTCATCACGCTGTCGAGCCTGTTCTTCATCATGGCCGCCTACTCCTCGCGCAGCCCCTACGCTGAGGTGGGCGCCGCGCGCGAGACGCTGCAGGTCATGGCCTACGAGCCCATGGTGCTGCTTCTGGCCGTGGGCTTCTACCTGGCGGCCGGCACCTTCAACGTGGGTGACGTGCTCGCGCTCGACGTGCCCATCATCGCCACCATCTGGCTCGTGTTCCTGGGCCTGCTGTTCATCCTCACCATCAAGCTGCGCAAGTCGCCCTTCGACCTGTCGATGTCGCACCACGCGCACCAGGAGATCGTCCGCGGCATGACCACGGAGATGAGCGGCCCCACCCTCGGCCTGGTGGAGATCATGCACTGGTGCGAGAACGTGCTGTTCCTCGGCTGGATCGGGATGTTCTTCGTATGGGGTAACCCGCTCTCGATCATCCTGGCCGTGGCCGTGGTGCTGGCGGTCTACTTCCTGGAGATCTGGATCGACAACAACTTCGCGCGCGTGAAGTGGCAGTTCATGCTGAAGTCCGCCTGGGCCGTGGCGCTCGTCGCCGGCGGCGTGAACATCGCGTTCCTCGCGTTCATGTAAGGAGGCACCATGGCTTTCGCATCGAAATCCCCCTGGGTGATCCACTACGACGGCTCGAGCTGCAACGGCTGCGACATCGAGGTCCTGGCGACGCTGTGCCCGGGCTTTGACGGCGAGCGCTTCGGCGTGGTGAACACGGGCAACCCCAAGCACGCCGACATCTTCCTGGTGACCGGCTCGGTCAACGAGCAGAACATCGACGTCGTGCGTGAGATCTACAACCAGATGGTCGAGCCGAAGGTGGTCGTCGCGTGCGGCATCTGCGCCTGCTCCGGCGGCATCTTCCACGACTGCTACAACGTCATCGGCGGGGTGGACAAGGCCATCCCCGTCGACGTGTACGCCCCGGGCTGCGCCGTGCGCCCCGAGGCGCTCATCGACGCCATCGTCAAGGGCGTCGCCGTCCTGGACGAGAAGTCCCAGGCGCTCAAAGAGTCGAAGAAGAGGGGGGAGTAGCCCATGGCCCAGTTCAGCCAGGAGTTCACGCCGCTGCCCATCGAGGCCATCCACGACGAGGCGGTCGCGCGCAAGGCGGGCGGCTGGCGCTACGTCCAGACCCTCGCCGTCAACACCGAGGCCGGCATCGACCTCGTGTACTCTTATATGAAGGACGGCCTGCTCGAGAACCTCGTGGCCAAGGCGCTGCCCGCCGGGTCGGCCGTGCCCTCCGTCACCGACCAGTTCTTGGCCGCGTTCGTGTTCGAGAACGAGATTCACGACCTGTTCGGCATCACCTTCGAGGGCCTGGCCATCGACTTCGGCGGCAACTTCTACCGCGTGGCCCAGAAAGAGCCCATGACCATCATCTCGCCCGAGCTCAAGGCCGCGCGCGAGAAGGCGGCGAAGGTGGCGGCCGCCAAGGCCGCGAAGGAGGCCGCCAAGGCTGACCGCGCCGAGAAGGCAGGGGAGGCCCAGGCGGAGTTCTTGGCCGCCCACCCCGAGGCCAAGGCCGCCGCGACGGGCGGGCGCGTGTTCGCGCCGTCTGATGACGAGGCCGTGGAGGCCAAGCTCGCCGGCATGGACCCGGAGAAGGTGGCCCGCGTGCGCGCCGCCATCGCCGCCAAGGCCAAGAAGGCCGCCGCAGCCGAGCAGGACGCCGCCAAGGACGCCGAGCTGGAGGCCAAGCTCGCCGCCATGGATCCGGAGAAGGCCGCCAAGGTGCGCGCGGCCATGGAGGCCAAGGCCAAGAAGGCGGCCGAGGCCGCTGCGAAGGAAGGTGAGTAGCATGGGCAAGGCGACGGTCATTCCCTTCGGGCCCCAGCATCCCGTTCTCCCCGAGCCGCTCCACCTCGACCTGGTGGTCGAGGACGAGACGGTCATCGAGGCCGTTCCCCAGATCGGCTTTGTCCACCGCGGCCTCGAGAAGCTCGTCGAGACGCGCGACTACAACCAGTTCATCTACGTGGCCGAGCGCATCTGCGGCATCTGCGCCATGGGGCACTCCCTCGGCTATGCCGAGACGGTGGAGTCGCTCATGGGCGTGGAGGTGCCCAAGCGCGCCGAGTACCTGCGCGTCATCTGGCATGAGCTCTCGCGCGTGCACTCCCACCTGCTGTGGCTGGGCCTGGCCGCCGACGCCTTCGGCTTCGAGAGCATGTTCATGCACTGCTGGCGCCTGCGCGAGCGCGTGCTCGACATCTTCGAGAAGACCACGGGCGGGCGCGTCATCCTGTCCGTCGTGAAGGTGGGCGGCGTGGTCCGCGACATCGACGACGCCATGATGGCCCAGGTCATCGCCACGCTCGACGGCATCATGGACGACTACACCAAGATCATGAATACCCTGCTCACCGACACGTCGGTCAAGAACCGCACGGTGGACGTGGGCTACATCAGCCATAAGGACGCGCTCGCGCTGTCGATGGTGGGCCCGTTCGCCCGCGCCTCGGCGGTCAACTACGACGTGCGCTCCTTCGGCCGCGGCGCCTACGGCGACCTGGCCGACTTCCGGCCCATCCTCGACGACGGCGGCGACTGCTTCGCCCGTGTGAAGGTGCGCTGCCTGGAGGTGCTCCAGTCCATCGAGATCATCAAGGAGCTGGCGGCCAAGATGCCCGCCGGCGACATCGAGGTGGCGGTGAAGGGCGCGCCGGCCGACGGCGCCCAGGCCTCCAACGTGCTCGAGCAGCCCCGCGGCGAGTGCTACTACTACGCGCGCGGCAACGGCACCAAGAACCTCGAGCGCATGCGCATGCGCACGCCCACCTCGCAGAACCTGGCGGGCATGACCTCGGCGCTGGCCGGCTGCGACCTGGCCGACGTCAACATGATCATCCTGACCATCGACCCGTGCATCAGCTGCACAGAGAGGTAGGCGCGACATGGGTTCCTTCAAGCTGGGCGGCATGACCTTCGGGTCGCTGTTCAAGAAGCCCGAGACCGTCCTGTACCCGGTGGAGTCCAAGCCGGCGCCGGCGGGGCTCAAGGGCCACATCGTCAACGACGTGAGCCTGTGCATCCTGTGCGGCATCTGCCAGAAGACCTGCCCCTGCCACGCCATCACGGTGGAGAAGAAGGCCCGCACCTGGGCCATCGACCCCTTCCGCTGCGTCCAGTGCGGCTCCTGCGCGCGCGCCTGCCCCAAGGCGTGCCTGACCATGGAGCCCACCTACACCCCCGTGGCCACCGCCGAGTACGTCACCACCCTCGAGGTGCCCGACCAGAAGGCGGCGGCCGCGGAGTAGGGGCGCAGCCACCGGCGCTGTCCGCGCGGGGCGTGTGAATATCATTTGTCCTTCAGGCCGGCAAAGCTTAAGAAACGGCCGGCGAGGCGGCGGTGCTGGTACAATGGCCCCTGACATACTTGACGATCCGGGCTCCTTTCGGGGCCCGGATTTCATGAGGGGGAGATCACATGCGCGCAGCGGAGCAGGACAAGAGGGGCGGGGCCGAGGACGAGGAGCCGGTGAGCGACCGCATCCTCACCCTTCCCAACGTCATCTCGGTCATCCGCCTGTGCCTGGTGCCGCTCTACCTGGTGCTGCTCATGGGCGGCCAGGACGTGGCCGCCGCCGTCACCTTCGCTGTGGCCGCGGGCACCGACTTCCTTGACGGGCAGATCGCCCGGCGCACCCACACCGTCTCCAAGCTCGGCCAGCTGCTCGACCCGACGGTCGACCGCGTGCTCATGATCACCGGCGTCCTGGGCGTGTTTTTGGTGGGGCGCCTGCCGCTGTGGATCATCCTCGTCGTGGTGCTGCGCGACGCGCTGCTGCTCGTGGGCGGCTCGTGGCTGCTCTTCAAGCGCGGCATCCGCGTGCCCGTCATCTACCCGGGCAAGTTCGCCACCACGTTTCTGTTCGTGGGCTTCGCCGGCCTCGTGCTCAACGCGCCCCTCGTGCCGGGCCTGGGCCTCACCGACGCGGCGTGGCTGCCCGGCTTCACCGCCGAGCCCGTGTCCTGGGGCATCTGGTTCATCTACGCAGGCCTGATCCTGGCCATCGGCACCACCGTCTACTACCTGTGGGCCGCCCTCCGGG
>CANSQW010000059.1 GCA_947649215.1 uncultured bacterium
TCTACACTAGATCGCTCGTCGGCAGCGTCAGATGTGTATAAGAGACAGCGCGGAGGGTGCAGGGGCGGCCGACGCTCCGGCGCGCGGCGCCCCTGCCAGCGGAGACCGGACGCTAGGCGTTGCGCAGGAAGGCCTCGTAACCGCGGCGCGCCTCGTAGATGTCGGCCTTACTCGTAACCTCCCACGGCGCGTGCATCGAGAGCACCGGCACGCCCGAGTCGATGACGTCCATACCATAGCGCGCGGGAATGTAGGCGATGGTCCCGCCGCCGCCTGCGTCCACCTTCCCCAGCTCAGCCGTCTGGAAGCTCACGCCGGCGTCGTCCATGACGCGCCGCACGCGGGCCACGTACTCGGCGCTCGCGTCGTTCGAGCCGCTCTTGCCACGCGCGCCGGTGTACTTGTTGAACACGAGGCCGCGGCCGAGGAAGGCGGCGTTCTTCGCCTCAAATACGCTCGCATAGGCGGGGTCGAAGCCGGCGGACACGTCGGAGGAGAGCATCGACGAAGCCGCGAGGGCGCGGCGCAGGGGCAGCGCGCCCTCCTCGCCGGCGAGCGCCATCACCTCGGCGATGACGTTCTCGAAGAACAGCGACTCCATGCCCGTGGCGCCCACCGAGCCGATCTCCTCCTTGTCCACGAGCACGGTGACGGCCGTCTTTGTCGGCACCTCGTCGGCCAGCGCCAGCTGGGCCACGAGCGACGTGTAGGCGCACACGCGGTCGTCCTGGCCGTAGCCGATGATCATCGAGCGGTCGAAGCCCAGGTCACGCGCGCGTCCGGCGGGCACGACTTCCAGCTCGGCGGAGAGGAAGTCCTCCTCGGCGATGCCGTACTTGTCGGCCAGCAGCGCCAGCGCGAAGGCCTTGACGGGATCCTTCGGCGCGTCGGCGGCAGGAGCGCCGTCGGGGACGGCGGCGGGGTCCCTCGGCGCGTCGGCGGCGTCTCCAGCCGTCTGGGTCGCAGGCGCGGCCGCGGCAGCCGGAGCCTTCCCCGCCTCGGCGACGAGCGGGCGGTTGCCGACGAGCACGTCGAGGTCCTCGCCTTCCACGACGACGCTCCCCTTCTTCTCCATCTGCGCGCGACCCAGGTGGGGCAGCAGGTCGGTCACGCAGAACACGGGGTCGGCCGGATCCTCGCCGACGTTCACCTCCACCACAGAGCCGTCGGTCTTGGCCACCACGCCGTGGAGCGCCAGCGGCAGCGCCGTCCACTGGTAGTTCTTGATGCCGCCGTAGTAGTGCGTGTCCAGCAACGCGAAGCCGTGGGCCTCGTAGAGCGGGTTCTGCTTGAGGTCGAGGCGCGGCGAGTCCACGTGCGCGCCCAGGATGTTCATGCCTGCGGCGAGCGGGCTCTCCCCCAGCTGCACCAGAACGAGCGCCTTGCCCTGGGCGGCAGCCCACACCTTGTCGCCCGGCACGAGGGCGCGCCCTGCGGCCACGGCCTCGGACAGCGGGAGGTAGCCGGCCGCCTCGGCCTTGGCCACGGCGGCGGTCACGCATTCGCGCTCGGTCTTGTTTTCCGAGATGAAGTCCCGATAGTCGGAGGCCAGGGCCTCGACGGCCTCGTGGGCGGCCTCGTCGTACGTCTTCCACGCTGCTTCGCGTTCCATGCGGTTCCCTTCTCGCGCTTTGGGGCCTGCCGGCATCGGCAGGCGAAACGTCTCGCCCCCATTATCGCCAAGCAGTTGCGCTATTTTGGAAACATTTGTGAAAAGCAGGGAATGGGCGGCTGCGCCCCCGCCACGGTCGTGCCTATAATAGGCGGGCACACGAGATGACCCCGTCTCGTCATCCGAACAAGCAAGAAGGAGCAACGCCATGACCATGAAGATCCGCCAGGAGATTCCCACCCCCGCCAACAGCACCAACTTCAACGTCGTGCCCGACAGCACCACCACCGTCGGCACCACGCTCGAGAACCTGAAGGCCGCCGTCATGGGCGAGACCGGCGCGTCCGCCAAGTACGCCGCCTTCGCCGCCGCCGCCCGCGCCCAGGGCTATGAGCAGATCGCCCGTCAGTTCGAGGCCACCTCTGCCGCCGAGCAGATCCACATCGGCCTCGAGGCCGCGCTCATCCAGGCCGTCGAGCCCGACTACGTCCGTCCCGAGGCCCCGCAGATGGAGGGCATCCAGACCGACCTGAACCTCATCTCCGGCGCGCTGGGCGAGATCTACGAGACCTCCGACATGTACCCGTCCTTCATCGTGAAGGCCCAGGAGGAGGGCGACGCCAAGGCCGTTCAGGTGTTCACCCGCGCCAAGCTGGCCGAGTCCGTGCACGCCGAGCTGTACCTGGACGCCTACAACAACATCGACGCCGAGGACGACCGCGCCTTCTACCTGTGCCCCATCTGCGGCTACATCCACAAGGGCGACGACTTCGAGAAGTGCCCCATCTGCTTCTGCGCGAAGGACAAGTTCCAGGTGTTCTAAGCCAACCCAAGGCAACGTGCAAGAAAGGCCGTCCCACCAGGGACGGCCTTTCTTTTTTTGTCGCCCAGAGGGCAAAGTACACCAAGGAGAACAATCCCCGCCGCACAACGCCAACGCCAACGACGACCAGGACGGAGCGCCCGCATTTGGCGGGGGCTGGGAACGCAAACACCGCGCGTGCGTGCGGGAGCATCGCGCGTCGAATGTTTCACGTGAAACATTCGTTCTCGCCGCAGAAGGCAGACGCTAAGGATGGCGGGGCCAGGTGAAGAGGGGCTCTCCCTCGAGGGACTCGATGCGAGCGCTGAGGATGCGGCCGTCCTCGACGGACACCTTCGCGAGGGAGCGCGGGAAGCCACCGCGAGGGCGAAACGCGGAACCGGGGCAGATCAGCAGCGTGGCGGGCCGGACGTCGCTCCCCCACTCGAGCTTGGGCACGTGGGTGTGGCCATGGACGCAGATGTCGGGCAGCGGGTCGCCGGGGGCTAGGGCCGCGCTGCCAGCGGCGGTGACGCGCACATCACGGGGGTAGTGGGCCACGAGGAAGCGGACGCCCTCAAGGGCAGGACGTGCGAAGCGCCCCACGGAGTCGCCGTATTCTGGGAAGTCGTTGTTGCCCAGGACGGCGGTCACCGGAGCCAGCGTCTCCAGCTCGCGCAGGATGGCGGGATCGCCGATGTCGCCTGCATGGATGATGTGGTCCACGTCCGCGAGCGCCGCGTAGGCCCGATGGTCGAGTCGCCCGTGCGTGTCCGATATGATGCCGATGGTAGCCATTGCTCCATGGTAGCAAAAACCATCTCCATCCGCCCGCGCCCGCTCTGCCTGCATCCGTTCCGCACTCATTTCTCCCCCAAAATGTTTCACGTGAAACATTTGTTTGCTAAACAGCAGTGTTCGTGCTCCTTCTCATCGCATATTTCGGGCGTACGAATGTTTCACGTGAAACATTCGCAACGCGCTCGGCGGCGCCTTCCCGGGGGACTCGTTGCCAAAATCCAGCGTGAAATTGACTGGATGGTTACGACGATGACGGGAACATGAGGGAAAAGTGACGCGGGGGTAACTACGTCGCCACGCGGCTGCGAGACCCTCTGCGCGCTCGCTATACTGCTAACCAGCAGATGACAAGTACATAAGAAGACAGTTTCCTTTCCTCCTTCTCTCCTGAGAGCGCCGGTTCCTCCCCTTTCCGGCGCTCAACCGAATCGGCGGCTCCCCCTAGGCCGCCCTTTCGGCGTTTTCGGGAGTTCTCGCACGAGAAGGCGGAGGATCAGCCCTACGAGAGGAGTCTCCATGAGCCTCGCCGAAGACAATGCGACCATCCACGCTTCCCATCGGGAAAATCAACGTTCACTGCCCCAATTTAAGGACATCGAACTCGTCAGCGACGGATGGATAAAGAAGTACGTGCTCACCTACGAGATGCCCGACGGATCGGAGTACCGCTACGAGAGCGTCTCGCGCAAGGGGCTTGAAGATTACCGCGCCCAGCTGCTGGGAAACGCCGCCGGCCGCACGTCCGAGCCCGACGCCGTGTGCATCGTGCCCGTGCTGCCTGACGACAGCCTGCTGCTCATCCGCGAGTTCCGCTACCCCGTGAACGCCCCGGTCATCGCGTTTCCCGCCGGGCTCGTCGAGCCGGGCGAAACGCTGGCAGACTGCGTCGACCGCGAGCTGCGCGAGGAAACCGGCTACCGCCTGCGCCGCGCGTTCGACCGCGACCCGCTCATGCCGCTGCCGCAGTCGGGCTACTCGTCGGTGGGCATGGCGGAGGAAAACGTGCGCGTGGTCATCGCCTACGTCGAGCCTGACGGCGACGCGCAGCCAGGAGAAGCCGAGCTCATCGAGCACTTCACGCTCACACGCGATCAGGTGGGGCCCTTCCTCGACACGAATCGCGAGCTCATCGGCACGCGCTGCCAGCTGCTGCTCGAGGCCGTGCGACGCACCAACGTCCTGCGCAAGCGCCTCACGCTGCTGCAGAACCCCCTCAGGAGCGAGGACTTCGCCTAGAAGGCGAACGATACAACAGGAGTCAACAGCGCCGTCCCCGCCCGCCCTGCTGCTCGCCCCAGGAAGAACGCGGAACCACAGCCCCCCCCCGGGGGGGGTAAGCTAGCGGGCGGCCTTGAGGGCGGCTACCTTCTCGCGCGCCTCGGCGAGCTGCGCCTCGACGTCGACGCCGCGCACGTCAAGGTTCTCAGCAACGGCGAAGCGCACCTCAGGGATGCCGAACATGCGGGCGATGCCGCAGAGGTACTCGTAGCCCAGGTTGGCATCGGCCACAGAGCCACCGCAGGTGGTGAGGTAGGTGAGGTGCCGCGCGCGGCAGAGGCCCTCGCAGCGGGCGTCATCGGTGTAGTGGAAGGTGATATCGCACACGCTCACATGCTCGAGGTACACCTTGAGCGCTGCGGGAAACGACAGGTCCCAGTACGGCGCGCCGACGACGATCTCATCGGCCTCTGCAAACTGCTTGGCCAGGTCGAACACCGGGTCGTCAAAAACGCCCGCCACCTCCAGCTGAGCGCGGTAGGCCACGGATTCCGCGTAGAAGGGCTCCAGGCGCATCTGGCCCAGGTTCACCTCCTGCACGCCCTCGATGCCCTCCAGGTACTCGCGGCACAGGCCCAGGGTGCGCGACTCCTCGTTGCGCAGGCAGGCATTCACGAACAGCACGGTCACAGCTTTCCTCACTTTCCCTCGAGCACGTCGAGCGCGGCGCGGTAGCCACCGCTGCCGTAGCTCAAGCACTTGGACACGCGGGCGATGGTGGTGGCCGACGCGCCGGTGGCCTCCTCGATGGCGGCGTAGGACTTCCCCGCCGCGAGCAGCCGCGCCACAGCCAGGCGCTGGGAGGTCTCGCGAATCTCGCGGATGGTGAACAAGTCCTCCAGCAGGGCGAATACGGTGTCCTCGTCGTCAAGGGCCGCCAGCACAGCCAGCAGGTCGTCGACGTCCTTCGTGCGAATGTCGCTCATGGTCAGATCACTCCTCTGCGGAAGCGGCCGCCGGGCGCTCGAGGCTCCCGCGGTGCGCCGCGCGCACCAGGCCGTACTCTATGGAATCGACGAGCGCGTTCCATGACGCCTCGATGACGTTCTCCGACACCCCCACCGTTCCCCAGGTTCCACAGGCGTCTGCGGAGGTGATGGTGACGCGGGTGATGGCGTCGGTCCCCTGGCTCTCGTCAAGCAGGCGCACCTTGTAATCGATCAGCTCCATGGCCGCCACCTGCGGATACGACTCGATGATGGTGGGACGCAGCGCGTTGTCGAGAGCGCCGACGGGGCCCGCCCCCTCGCCCGTGGACACGAACCGGCGGTCCCCCACGTGAATCTTGACGGTGGCCTCGGACATGGCGTCCTTGGCCAGCGCGCCCGTGTCCTCATGGTCGTCCACGATGACGCGGAAGCTCTCCAACGTGAAGGCGGGGCGGTAGTCGCCCAGATGCCGCATGAGCAGCAGGGCGAGCGAGCCGTCGGCCACCTCGTAGGAGTAGCCGGCCGCCTCGCGCCGCTTGATGTCGTCGAGCACCGCCTGCACGTCCACGTCGGCCCCGGTCAGATCCAGCCCGAGCGAGGCCGCCTTCTGGACGAGCGACGCCTTCCCCGCCAGCTCGCTCACGAGCATGCGCGCGCGGTTGCCCACAGCCTCGGGGCGCGCGTGCTCGTAGGCCTCGGGAAAGCGCGCGATGGCGCTGGCATGCAAGCCGCCCTTGTGGGCGAAGGCCGATGCGCCCGTGTAGGGATGATGGGCCGGCAGCGACACGTTGCACAGCTCGGCCACGTACTGGGCCACGCCGGTCAGGTCGCGCAGACGTTCGGGGCCCACGCAGGCGACGTCCATCTTCAGCTCCAGGTCGGCGATGACCGTGAGCAAATCGGTGTTGCCCACGCGCTCGCCGATGCCGTTGACGGTGCCCTGCACCTGGGTGACGCCGGCGCGCACCGCAGCCAGGGTGTTGGCCACCGCACAGCCGGAATCGTTGTGGCAGTGGATGCCGAGCGCCTGCCCCGGCAGGGCAGCGACGACGGCGGCGACGGCCTCCTCCACCTCGAAGGGGAGCGCTCCGCCGTTGGTCTCGCACAGGTCGATTGAATCAGCACCGGCCTCGGAGGCGGCGCGCAGGCATGCCAGCGCGTAGGCGGGATTGGCCTTGTAGCCGTCGAAGAAGTGCTCGGCATCGAACACGACACGCCGTCCTGCAGCCTTCAAGTAGGCCACGGAATCGGCGATCATGCGCAGGTTCTCGTCGAGCGAGGTCTGAAGCGCGCGGGTAACCTGGGCGTCCCAGGTCTTCCCCACGATGGTGACCACGGGCGCCCCGCAGGCCAGCAAATCAGCCAGCCCCGGATCGTCAGCCGCGGCCGTTCCCTTGCGGCAGGTAGATCCGAAGGCGGCTATCTGCGCATGGGCCAAGGGGAGCTCCCGCACGTGGCGGAAGAACGCGATGTCCTTGGGGTTGGACGCGGGGAAGCCGCCTTCGATGTAGTCGATGCCGAAGGCGTCAAGCCGCTCGACGATGCGCAGCTTGTCCTCAAGCGAGAGCGCGATGCCCTCGCACTGCTCACCGTCGCGCAGCGTGCTGTCGTAGGTGTGGATGCGGCGGCTCACCGCGGCCTAGATCTCCGTCAGCCAGTCGGCGTACTCCTCCACGCGGCCGTAGGCCACGGCGAAGAAGCGCTCCTGCAGGGCGCGGGTGATCGGGCCCGGCTTGCCCACCTCGCGTCCGTCCACGGCCCCGATGGGGGTGAGCTCGGCAGCAGAGCCGGTCATGAACACCTCGTCGGCGACGTAGAGGTCGCAGCGGGTCAGGCTCTCCTCGATGGCGGGGATCTCCAGGTCCTCGGCCAGGCAGAGCACCGTGTCGCGCGTGATGCCCTCGAGCAGGCCGTCGGA
>CANSQW010000060.1 GCA_947649215.1 uncultured bacterium
GGCCTCGTGAGCGCGGGGGAGGGCAACCGCTACGGCCACCCGCGCCCCGAGCCCCTCGCCGCCCTCGACGCCGCGGGCGCGACGACCTTCCGCACCGACCGCCACGGCGACATCACCGTCACCTTCGCGCCCGGCGCCCTGCGCGTGGACGCCCAGCGGCCCGCTGGCGGGGAAAGTCGGGTAGAATAGCGCCATGGCTACCTCGAAGAAAAACGACGCGCTCCTTCCCGCCTACCTGGTGGTGGGGGAGGACTCCCTCAAGCGCCAGGCGGTGCTCGCCCGGCTGCGCACGCGCCTGGCCGCCCTCGGCGACCTGGAGTTCAACTCCGACGACCTGGACGGCGAGACCGCCGTCGGCGCCGACATCGTCACCTCCTGCAACACCATCCCCTTCGCGAGCGACGCGCGCCTCGTCTACGTGCGCAACGCCGAGAAGCTCAAGAAGGCGGACTCGGAGGCGCTCGTCGCCTACCTCAAGTCGCCCTGCCCGAGCACCGTCCTCGCGCTCGAGGCGGAGAAGCTGGCGAAGAACACGCGCCTGTACAAGGCGGTCGCCGCCCTCGGCAAGACGGCCGTCATCGACTGCGCGCCGCCTAAGCGCGTCGAGCTGCCGCGCCAGGTGCGCGCCATGGCGGTCAGCCACGGCGTCACCTTCACCGACGGCGCGGCCGTCAAGCTCATCGAGCTGGTGGGGGAGGACACCGTCCACCTCGACAGCGAGATACGCAAGATCGCGCTCGCGCACCGCGGAGGTGCCGCCGTCACCGACGCGGAGGTGGCCTCCCTCACAGCGCGCACGGCCGAGCCCAAGCCCTGGGAGCTCGTCGACGCGTTCGCCGCCCGCGACCTGCGCGCCTCCCTCGACTGCCTCAGTCGCATGGAGTCCGCCTCCCCCCACGCGCTTATCGCCATGTGCGCGAGCCGCCTGCGCGAGCTCATGGGCGCCCAGGCGATGGTGCGCCGCGGCAGCGGGCTGCCCGGGCTCGCCCAGGCGCTCAAGCTGCCCGATTGGCGCGTGAAGAACCACCTCAAGTGGGCGCGCCTGTTCACCGCCGAGGAGCTGCGTGCCGCGCTCGCCTCGGCTCGCGACGCCGAGCAGGCCATGAAGAGCGGCTCAGACGCCGATGCCGTCTTCCGCGACTGGCTCATCGCCATCACCTCGCGCCGCCCGCTCGTCTAGGGGCATGAAAAAGGGCCCCGCATCAGCGGGGCCCTGCGCGTCTCCGGAAGCGAGGCGAGCTTACTCGGCGGCCTCCTCGGCCTCGCCCTCAGCAGCCTCGGCAGCAGCGGCCTCCGCCTCGGCCTTGGCAGCCTCAGCGGCCTCCTTGGCCTTGCGCTCGGCGGCCTTCTTCTCCTCCTTGAGCTGCTTCTCGCGGCGCTTCGCCTTCTCGGCGGACGCCTCGGCCATGGCGGCCTTGCGGGCGGCCTTGGCCTCGGCCTTCTTGGAGCCGGTCTTCGGGGCCTTCGGGGCGGCCTTCTCGTAGGCGGCGATGTCCTCAGCCGTCACCACGGTGTTGACGAGCGCCATGATGCCGCTCTTGCGGTTGGCGGCCTGGTTCTTGTGGATGACGCCCTTGGAGGCAGCCTTGTCCATCAGGCGGCACGCGGCGCACGCAGCGGCGTAGGCAGCCTTGCCGTCGCCCTCGGCCACGGCCTCGCGCACGCGGCGCACGGCGGTCTTGAGCTCGGACTTCACCATGCGGTTGCGCAGGCGGCTCTTCTCGTTGGTGATGATGCGCTTCTTCTGGGACTTGATGTTAGCCATGGGATGATTGCCTTTCTCGCGTTCGTTCGGTATCCCTTATGCGGTATCCAACGACACGAACGCGCAGCGGCCGGAATGCCGCCTGAGGCACATCGTGCGAGCGGGAGGCGGGCGGGATTTCTCCGTCTCCTCGACCCGTCGGGCGCTTCGTCCCCGGGTCGCCAGCGAGCGTCATCTCTAAGCGCAGCCACGTCTGCAGATTTGGCGGTGGAATCACCGCGCGTACGTATCGCTGGATACACAATGCGATAGAATACCAAAGACCTGCGGCAACGTGCAAAGGATTTTTGCCCGAGAGGGCGAATTCCCCGCGATACGTCCACAGAACCTCGATCCCCGCGACATCACGGAAAGAAGCCATGACCGATCTCAGCCATATCCGCAACTTCTCCATCATCGCCCACATCGACCACGGCAAGTCGACGCTGTCCGACCGCATCCTCGAGCTGACGGGAACGGTGGCCAAGCGCGACATGCAGGAGCAGCTGCTGGACTCCATGGACATCGAGCGCGAGCGCGGCATCACCATCAAGAGCCAGGCGGTCCGCGTCATGTACACGGCCGATGATGGCAAGGAGTACCAGTTCAACCTCATCGACACGCCCGGCCACGTGGACTTCACCTACGAGGTCTCGCGCAGCCTGGCCGCCTGCGACGGCGCGGTGCTCGTGGTGGACGCCACCCAGGGGGTGGAGGCCCAGACCGTGGCCAACGCCATGCTCGCGATGAACGCGGACCTCGAGATCATCCCGCTCATCAACAAAATCGACCTGCCCGCCGCCGAGCCCGAGCGCGTCAAGCAGGAGATCGAGGACGGCCTGGCCATCCCCGCCGATGACGCGGTGCTCGCGTCCGGCAAGACGGGGGAGGGCGTGCACGATCTGCTCGAGGCCGTCGTCTACAACATCCCCGCGCCCGAGGGGGACGCCGAGACGCCCCTGCGCGCGCTCATCTTCGACAGCTACTTCGACGCCTACCGCGGCGTGGTGGCGCTCATCCGCGTGGTGGACGGCTCGCTTCGCAAGGGCGACAAGATCCGCATGATGGCCACCGGCACCGAGGCCCTCGTGGAGGAGGTGGGGGCGCGCCGCCCGGCCGAGTGCGCGCTGCCCTCGCTCAACACCGGCGAGGTGGGCTACCTGGTCACCGGCTTGAAGGACGTCTCCCTCGTGAAGGTGGGCGACACCATCACGAGCGTCACCGGCGGCGTGGACGAGCCGCTGCCGGGGTACCGCGAGGCCAAGCCCATGGTGTTCACCGGCCTGTTCCCCATCGAGGGCGACCAGTACGAGCCGCTCAAGGAGGCGCTCGAGAAGCTCTCGCTCAACGACCCGGCGCTCGTCTGGGAGCCGGAGACCTCCCACGCGCTCGGCTTCGGGTTCCGCGTGGGCTTCCTCGGGCTTCTGCACATGGAGGTGGTGAAAGAGCGCCTCGAGCGCGAGTTCGGGCTCGACCTTCTGGCCACGGCGCCGTCGGTGGAGTACCACGTCTACCTCAAGGGCGGCGAGATGATCTCGCTCCACTCGCCCCAGGAGATGCCCGACCCCGGCTCCATCGAGCGCATCGAGGAGCCCTACCTCAAGGCGAAGGTGCTCATCCCGCCCGACTACGTGGGCGCCGTGATGGACCTCACCGTGGCGCGTCGCGGCACCTTCGTCACCATGAACTACCTGTCGCCCACCACGGTGGAGATGCTCTGGGAGATCCCGCTCTCCGAGCTCATCATGGACTTCTTCGACAAGCTCAAGTCCAACACGAAAGGCTACGCCTCCCTCGATTACGAGTTCTTGGGCTACCAGCCGTCGTCCCTGGTCAAGCTTGACATCCTGCTTTCCGGCAAGCCCATCGACGCTCTGTCGTTCATCGTGCACAAGGACAAGGCCTACGATCGCGGGCGGGTGCTCTGCGACAAGCTCAAGGAGATCATCCCGCGCCAGATGTTCGAGGTGCCCATCCAGGCGGCCATCGGCGGGCGCGTGCTCGCGCGCCAGACGGTGAAGGCCAAGCGCAAGGACGTGCTGGCCAAGTGCTACGGCGGCGACATCACCCGCAAGCGCAAGCTGCTGGAGAAGCAGAAGGCCGGCAAGAAGCGCATGAAGGCCATCGGCAACGTGGAAGTGCCCCAGGAGGCGTTCATGGCCATCCTCAAGGTGGACGAGTAGCCGTGGCGCGCCATGCCCGGCCCGGTCAGGCCATCGATCCCTGGGCCGATGGGACCCCTGTGGATGAGCACACGCCTCGCGGCGTCCGCGCCGCGCGCGCCGAGGAGGGCAGCTGGCTCGACGACGCCTTCGACGAGCGCAAGGCCGCGGCCGACCTGGAGAAGGCCAAGGGCTCGCCTCTGCTCGGATGCGGGCTCGTCGTGGCGGTGGCCGCGGCGCTCGGCCTCATCGTCTTCGCCTTCACCGGCATCCTCGGCGCCCTAGGGGCCTAGCGGTGAGCGGGGGCGACATCGTCATCATCGCCGTCGGCGCGCTGCTGCTCTTCTTCGCCGCGCGCTTCTGGCGCGGTGACGTGCACCTGCTCAACGGCCTGGATGAGAAGGCCCTCGCCACCATGGACGAGGAGGCGCGCCGCCAGACTGGGCGGGCGCTCGCCTGCTTTTTCGGCCTCGTCTTTCTTATCTGCCTCGCCGCCGCCCTCGGCCCCAAGCTGATGGGATAGGCGCGGCGCTTGCCGTCCCGCAATGGTTCGTTTACTATTGCGATTGGAAAATATTTTTATCACGCAATAGATGGAGGTCTCCCATGATCAGCACGAGCGAGGCGGGGAAGAGGCTCGGCGTGAGCGCCGCCCGCGTGCGCGCGCTGCTTGACGCGGGCGCGCTCCGCGGCGCCAAGATCGGCCGGACCTGGGCCGTCGACGAAGCGTCGGTGGCCGCGCGGCTCGCGTCGCCCGTGCAGCCGGGCCGCCCACGCCGCGAGCGCGCAGCCGCGCCCGTAGAGCTGCCGACGCTCGAGCCAGAGGCGCTCCACCGCCTCTACGACGGCTGCCGCGAGCAGCTGGCAGGCTCCTTCAGCGCCGACATCGTCCACGCGGCGCGCACGCCCGAGGAGGCGCGCTTCTACATGGCCGTGGCCTCGTTCTTCCTCCAGGAGCGTCAGCGCGCGCTCATCGACGAGGGCGTGTTCTGATGCCCAGCCAGCCCCTCTACCTGCTGTTCGCCGGCGTGAACGGAGCGGGGAAGTCGACACTCTACCGCTCGGGCCTCTGGCAGCGGAGCGCGTCGGCGCCCGAGATGCCGCGCGTCAACTCCGATGAGATCATCGCCGACCACGGCTGGGACTGGGCCGATCCCTCGCACCAGCTGCTCGCCGGGAAGGAGGCCGTGCGGCTCATCCGCGGACACCTGGCCGCCGGCCGCTCGTTCAACCAGGAGACGACGCTCTCGGGGCGCTCGGCGCTGCGCGTCATCCGCGATGCCCGCGAGCGGGGCTATCGCGTCGTCATGCACTACGTGAGCGTGGAAAGCCCGCAGATCGCGAACACGCGCATCGCCCATCGGACCGGTTGCGGCGGCCACTTCGTCGACCCAGTGCTCGTCGAGCGGCGTTGGGAGGCCTCGCTTGCGAACCTTCGCCAGGCGCTCCCGGTCTGCGACGAGGTCAACCTCTTCGACAACACGGGCCTGCTCACCCACGTCGCCTGCGCCCAGCGCGGCGCCCTGATCGAGTCGAACCGCGGCGCCACGGCCGCGACCTGGCATCGAGGGGTCATCGATTCGCTTGCGATCAAGGAGGAAAACGCCTGATGGACGCCCTGTTTGAGGGATACCGGGTGCTGCTGGCCCCCATGGCGGGGGTGACGGACGTGGCATTCCGCGCGCTCTGCCGCGAGCAGGGCGCTGACCTGGCGTTCACCGAGATGGTGTCGGCCAAGGGGCTCTCGTATGCCAACGAGAAGACGCGGTGTTTGCTGGCGCTCGCGCCGGGGGAGAACAAGGTGGCCGTGCAGCTGTTCGGCCACGAGCCCGACGTGATGGCGCGCGAGGCCGCGTGGATCGAGGACGAGATGGGGGACGCGCTCGCGTACCTCGACGTAAACATGGGCTGCCCGGCCCGCAAGATCGTGACCAAGGGCGACGGCAGCGCGCTCATGCGCGAGCCGGAGCTGGCTGCGGCCATCGTCACAGCCGTGAAGGCCGCCGTCGCGCATCCCGTGACGGTGAAGTTCCGCCGCGGCTGGGCTGAGGGCGACGAGACAGCGCCTGAGTTCGCGCGGCGCATGGAGGCGGCCGGTGCCGACGCGTGCACCGTGCACGGGCGCTACGCGCTCCAGCTCTACCGGGGGAGCGCCGATTGGGGCGTCATCCGGCGCGTGCGCGAGGCGGTGGGCGTGCCCGTCGTGGGAAACGGCGACATCCGCCGCGGGGCCGACGCAGTGCGCATGCGCGAGGAGACCGGCTGCGACGCGGTGATGATAGCCCGCGGAGCTGAGGGCAACCCCTGGATATTCGCCCAGGTCAAGGCTGCGTTAGCGGGGGAGAAGGAGCCTGATCCGCCGACTGTCGCCGAGCGCATCGCGCTCGCCCGGCGCCATGCGCGCCTGCTCGAGCAGCGCGAGGGCCGCAACATCGTGCGCATGCGCAAGCACGCCATGTGGTACCTGGCAGGGCTTCCCGGCGCCGCGGCTGCGCGCGGGCGCATCAACTACTGCACGGCACCCGAGGACTTCGACGCCGTGTTCGACGAGCTGCTCGCCATCGCCGCGGGCCACGGGACGCCGGGCGCAGAGCCGATGGCCCAAGAGGGGAGGGGCTGATGCCGCACGATCCCTACAAGGCGCTCTACCTGCACCTGCCGTTCTGCGTGCGTCGCTGCGGCTACTGCGACTTCGCCACGAGCGCCGTGGAGCGCGACTCGCCGGCCATCGACGAGTACGTCGACGACCTGGTGCTCCAGATACGGCGCAAGGCCCGCGAGGGCGAGCTGGCCGCCGTCGAGACGGTCTACCTGGGAGGCGGCACGCCGAGCCACGTGGGAGCACGGCGCCTGTCGAGCCTGCTCTACGCCCTGTCGCTGTCGATGCGGCTCGAGCCCGACGTGGAGTGCACCATGGAGGCGAATCCGGAGAGCCTGGAGGCGCGCCTCGTGCGCGACGTGTGGGCCCTCGGCGTGAACCGCCTGTCCATCGGCGTGCAGTCCTTCGACGACGACGTGCTGCGCATTCTCGGGCGCGCCCACGACGCCGACGGCGCCCGCCGTGCCATCGACGCTGCTCAGGAGCGCTTCGAGAACGTGTCGGTGGACCTCATGTGCGGCATCCCCGGGCAGAGCGCCGCCTCCTTCGAGGCAAGCGTGCGCGAGGCTGTCGGGCGCGGGGTGACGCATGTGAGCGTCTACCCGCTTGCCATCGAGCCTGGCACGCGCTTCGACCGCGCCGTCCTGCGCGGCGAGATGCCCGCACCCGACGAGGACGCCGAGGCCGCGGCGATGGAGGCGGCGCGCTCCGTTCTCGAGCACGCGGGCTTCCACCGCTACGAGGTGGCCAGCTACGCGCGGCCCGGCTTCGAGTGCCGTCACAACAGCGCGTACTGGACCGGCGCCCCCTACCTGGGCCTCGGC
>CANSQW010000061.1 GCA_947649215.1 uncultured bacterium
TACACTAGATCGCTCGTCGGCAGCGTCAGATGTGTATAAGAGACAGGCCTCGGCGGCCTTGCTGGCCAGCTCCTCCACGGTGCCGTAGACCACGACGGCGTTCTGGCAGTGGTGCACGCAGCTCGGCAGCTTGCCGGCGGCCACGCGGTCGGCGCACAGGTCGCACAGGTGGGTGGGCATGGGCAGGTAGGTGTACTCCCACACCCCGTCGGTGCACTGGCGCGGGCCGTCCTGCAGAAGCACGATGCCGAAGTCCTCAGGCGCCATGCCGTGCTCCATCTTGCAGGCCGTCACGCAGGCCTTGCAGCCCGAGCAGAACTCGTAGTCGATGAAAAGGCCGTACTGTCCCTTTTCCATGGTGATTGTCTCCTTCTCTTTGACACCCGGCCCGCCGCGACCCCCGGGGCGCGCGGTGGCGCACGGCGGAAGCCGGGCGGCCCTCCCCTCTCGGAGGCGGGTCGCCCTCCCCGCGGCGGGCCGGCGATGGGATCCTTCTCGCAGGTGAGCTACTTGCGCTCGTGGGTCTTCCAGTACTCCTCGATGTCGAAGAAGCCCTCGGCCGGCTCGTAGTCCGGCGTCCAGCCGTCGTAGAAGCTGGGCTTGTCGGAGAGGTGGGTCTTGCCGTGGGTATAGCCGGTGGTGCACACCTGGTAGCTGGGCTGGTCCTCGGGCGTGTCGTTCTCCGGCGTCACCTTGTAGACGGTGCCCATGGCGCACTTGATGGGGGCGCCGTAGCCGTTGGTGCCGTTCTCGCACTGCGGGATGAGGTTGTTCGGGTTGGAGTCGAACACGCCGAACAGGCTCGGCTCAGCCGGCTCCTGCTCGGGGAACCACCAGCCGTGCTCGGTGGAGATGACGCGCGGGTCGAGCGAGGGGTTCAGGCGGGCGCGCTGCTTCATCTTGCCCATCTGGTTCTCGATCCACACCCAGTCGCCGTCGATGATGCCGTACTCGGCCGCGGTGTCGGGGTGGATGTCGAACATCGGGTCGGGATGCAGCTGGCGGCTGATGGTCTCGGGCTGGCGCCACTCGGAGTGGAAGAACTCAAAGGAGCGCTTGCCGGTAGTGACGATGAGCGGGTACTTCTCGGCCAGCTCGGGCGTAGCGACGGGGCTCGTCGGCGGCTCCTGGTAGTAGGGCAGCGGGTCGTCGCCAAAGGCGGCGAACAGGGTGCAGTACAGCTCATAGCGACCGGTGGGGGTCATGAAGCCGGGAGCGCCGTCGGGGCGCAGGCCGCCGATCTCGTACTTCTTGTAGCGGAACTTGTGGTACCACATGCCGTGGTACTTCTCCTCGACACGATCCATGGTCATCTGCGTGCCGTCGGTGTCGAGCACGCCGTCGCGTTCGAGGCGCCAGTCCATGTAGTCGCGGTCGGTCTGCACGAAGTCGGGCCACTTCTCAGGCGCGATGCGGTGCCCCAGCTCGATCATGATCTGCTCGTCGGACTTGGCCTCGTAGAAGGGCTTGTCGGAGGCCTTGGTCAGCGTGCGCAGCGGGTCGAACCACACGCGGATGCAGTCGCGCTCGTTGGACATGGCGCAGGGGATCACCAAATCGGCGAAGGCCACAGCCGTCGGCGTGATGAACAGGTCCTCCACCACGAAGAAGTCGATGGTCTTGAGGGCGCGGTAGAGGCGCGGCGCGTCCTGGCCCATGTTGGCGATGGGGTTGGCGGACTCGATCCAGAGCATCTTCACCGGATGCGGCTCCTCGGTCTCGATGGCCTGGAGGATGGAGTCGGCCTGGGACGATGCGGTGAAGCCGTACTTCTTGAGCGGGTAGCGGTCGACGCCGAGGCGCTTGGCCACGTAGTCGGTGCCCTCGAGCTCCCAAATGCCGGAGTTGTAGCCGAACTCAAGGCTAGCCGCCTGATCCACCAGCACGTTGCCGCCGGGGATGTCGATGTTGCCCGTGATGCCCACGAGGCAGGCGATGGCGTGCGCGGTGATGACGCCGATCTTGGCCATGTCCACGGCCAGGCCCCACTGCACGGTGGCCGGGGTGGCCTGGGCGTACAGGCGGGCGGCAGCGATGATCTGGTCCTCGGGGATCCAGGTGATCTCGGCCACGCGCTCAGGGGTGTACTCCTGGACGCGCTCGGCGAGGGCCTCGAAGCCGTAGGTCCAGTTCTCGACGAACTCGTGGTCGTAGAGGTCCTCGTTGATGATGACGTTCATCATGCCCAGAGCCAGCGCCGCGTCGGTGCCGGGGCGCAGGCGCAGCCACATCTCGGAGCGCGCGCCGATCCAGGTGAGCTGCGGGTCGATGGTGATGAGCTTGGTGCCGCGCTTCATGGCCTCAACGATCCAGTGGCCCAGGAAGGCGTCGGAGTTGCACACGACCGGGTTGGTGCCCCAGATGACGGCCACCTCGGGCAGCACGTACTCGGGATCGTCCTCGTAGCGGCGGGCGCGGAACTGCGAGAAGTCGGCCACCCACTGGTTGCCCATGATGACGTAGCAGAGCGCCGTGCGGGGCAGCATGCAGGAGTCGCCCGACAGGAAGCACAGCGTCAGGTCGGCGCCGCCGAAGTTGGCGTACTGGTTGTGGGCGATGGCCTGGGAGACGTTGCGGCCGGTGCCGATCATGGAGACGATGCACTCCGGACCGTAGTCCTTCTGGATGCGCTTGACGTTCTCGATGATCATGTCGTAGGCCTCGTCCCAGCTGATGCGCTGCCACTTGCCCTCGCCGCGCTCGCCGACGCGCTTCACCGGCCACTTGAGGCGGCGCTCGGAGTTGACCATCTGGGGAAGCTCAAGGCAGCGCATGCACAGACGGCCAGCCGACAGCGGGCTGTTGGGGTCGCCCTCGGTCTTGACGAGCTTGCCGTCCTCGTCGGTGTAGAAGATGATCTGGCAGCCGGAATGGCAGCCAGGGCCCGACCACATGGTGGTGCGCGTGGCGGTGAGGTCGCCTTCCTGCCACCTCACCTGGTCGGGATAGAGATCCATGTTGTAGGTGTTGTTATACGGCATGCCGTAGGCGATGCCCTTCTCGCGGACGAAGTCGCCCACCTGCTCGTTGTCGGAGGCGAGCTCGCCGCCGGCGATGTTGGCGGTCTTGCCGTCGCTGAGGACCTCCTCCTTGGCGACTTCCTCGACGCTCAGCTTTTCCTCACTCATGTTCTTCTCTCCTTGGGAATCTCAGCCGGCAGGAGCCAGCCGCCCGGCACGGCTCGCAGGGAGCAGGGCCGGGAACTCATCGACCACCCCAGAACGCCTCAGCCGGGCCGGAGAAGGCAGGTAACCGCACCGGAGGGACGCGCGCCGCAGGGGCGCGGATGGCCGCTGGACAGACGTCGCCTCGTCGTCGTGCACCCCCTTGTAGGACGAAGCGACCGCAAGCACCGGGGCGAGCGCAGGCGAGGACGATGCGCGGGAAGGCGCGCAACTTCGCCTCCCGCAGGCCGGATCGCCTGGCCGCCGGAACGCTTTCAGGCTACCGGGCGCGCCCTGTCCGGAGAATCGGGCATCGGGTCTGATGATGGCCGCCTTGCGCGGGCCGGTCATGCCCTCATACCCGAGGGTTGAGACTTTGACCAGGTGCTTTGTCCCGAGGGGTGAAATCGTCGCCCTCGATGAGGTCGTAGAGGTCCTGCCGGCAGTGGATGTCGAGCTTGCGGTAGATGTTGTAGACGTGGGTCTTGGCCGTGGCCCGCGATATGGTGAAGCGGTCCATGATGTACTGGGTGTCCCGCCCGCGAGCCAAGAGGTCGAGGATCTCGCACTGGCGCGGCGAGAGCCCGTAGTGGGCGCCGATCTCGTCGAGCCGGCGCCGGAGATAGGACCCGGCGGGGATGAGCTTGTCGTCGGGGCCCGCCGGCTCAGCCTCCTCCGCAGCGAGGGCCTGCGGGACGCGGTCGGCGGCCGGCCCCTCCGCAGGCAGGGCACCCGCCGGCGCAGCCGGCTCGTCCCCGTCCTCCCAGTCCTCGGGGAACGACACGCGGTTCAGCTGCACCTGCACGACAGCCATGTAGAGCACAGCGGCCGCGCAGGCGGCGGCAGGAGCCTGACCAGGCGCGACCGCCCCGATCAAGAACGCAACCGCAGCCCCGACGACCGACCCTCCCGCCAGGTAGCCGGCCTCGCTGAAGCTGTAGAGCGGCGAGAGCTCCTCGAACCTCACGAGCTCGGCGCCGGCCACGAACATGATGCACGCCTGCACGAGGGCCACGGCGACGAGGTAGGCGTACGCCACAGCCAGGAACACGCCGCCCGCCAGGGGGACGAGCAGGTAGCCCAACGCCAGCGTGGCGCAGAGATAGTCCTTCGACAGGCGCTCCATATCGAAGGAGGGCAGCGCGCAGGCCACCCCGACGAAGGCGCCCGCAGCCACCAGGGCCGCGCCAAGCAGGAACACGGGAGACACCAGCCCGCCCAGCTCCGCAGGATCGCCCACCGAGAGCCACAGGACGCCGTCCACGCCCAGGATGACGCCCACCGAGAAGTAGTTGAGCTCGCCCAGACGGCTGTAGAGTCGGCTGCGGCGACGGTCACGCGACTCCGCGACGCTCACCCGCAGCAACATGTCGCGCCGCTCGTTGCGTACGCCGAGGAGCAGGAGGCACGAGGCAAGCGAGGCCATGTCGCTCGCGTAATCGCCTGGAGGAAAGCCTTCGGCCAGAAGGCCCGACGCCACCAGCAGCGCGCCAGCCGTCCCCACCGCCGCGGCCACGATGAGCGAGAGGCGGTCGCGCCCGACCGTGCAGGCATGGGACCACCAGAGGAACACGAGGGACACTGAGCCCGCCGCCACGCATGGGATGCCGAGAGCCCAGGCGCCAGTGTCGAGGATAAAGGGGCACGGCACCGTCCCGGCGAAGGCGAGGATCGCGAGCACCCTCAGGCCTCGCGCAGACGAGAACACGCGCGCGAACGCCCGAAGTCCCGCCAGGCAGAGCAGGGCGCAAGCCATGAGCAGGGTGTCGACGAGAAAACGGCTGTCCACCCCCGCGACACCGGGCACACGAGCCGACACGCTCCCGAAGGTGGAGCAGACGGCGAACAGGGCCAGCGCGAGCCCGAGAAGCAGCAGGACGGAGGATTCCCGCTCGCCTTCCTCAAGGGACGCCCGTCGCACCTCGATCCCCGCCTGCGCCCGCCTCGACGACCCGCCAGTCACGCCCATGGGCCACACCCCCTCATCTTGCCCGGCCAATTGACAGCCCAGCGCCATTATCCCCGCTCTGCGTTCTCACTTCCTTAGAGGATGTTCCAAAAAGTAGCCTACAATGTTCTATGCCATAAGATCACCGATAACCGCTTATTTGCCGTGCGCTACGATGGACAACGTGATCAACTTTAGGAGATGACCTATGGAGGAAATGACAAATCTCCGAAGGGATACCCCGCCGAGCCGAGCAGCGGGAAGCGGAGCCACCATCGGAATGATCCTCGCCGTGCTCGATCCCCTCGACATAGCGCAGGCGCCCGACCCGGAGGCCGCGCCCGGCGCGCTACGCTGGGTGACCTGCGCCGGCAGCGAGGAGATCCCCGCCAGCGCCACCCTCGTTCCCTGGGACGCCGCGCCCGAGGAGGTCATCCACCTCTGCTCGCCAAGCGACTACCTGGCCCTGAGGCGAGCCGACCGCAGCGCGCTCGCCATCCTGTGCGCGCCCGAAGGCGGCGTGCCGCCCGACGATTCTCGCTGCATCACCCTGCGGACGACGCGACCCCTCGTCTACGCCTACCTGCTGCTGAAGGAGTTCCTGGGATCGCTGCGCGCCTGGGAGCAGACCCTCGCCTCCATCGCGCGCAACGACGGCGGCGTGGCGACGGCCCTCGACGTGTCGCGCGAGCTCATTCCGCGCTACCTCTTCGTCGCCGACAAGAACGGCTACGTCCTGGCCCAGTCCTCCTACCTCGAGCCGCCCGACCCCTTCCACCAATCGATAGCGCTCTCGAGCTTCGTGCCCGTCCGGGGCGAGGGCGCCCCGCGGCAGCGCATGGTCGAGGGGGAGCTCTGCTGGACGGAGGGCGACGGCGAGGCCGAGGCGAACCGGCTGGCCGCGCCCCTCTACCTCGACCACGCCTTCGTCGGCACGCTCAGCATGGCCTGCCCGGACGGCCGCCCGAGCGCGGGCGAGGCCGACCTCTTGCGCGTGCTCGCCCGCTACGTGGAGGCCCTCTGCGCAGGGCTGCGCTCGTCGCAGTCGAGCGTGAACATCCCACGCCTGCGCTTCTTCGACCTGCTGATCGAGGGGAGCCGCTTCGACCGCATGGTGGCCAACGGCCAGCTCGAGGAGCTGCGCATCCCGCCCGGCTCGTGGTTCAAGGTGATCCTCGTCGACATCGACGAGGGGGCCGAGCCGGCCAAGGCGTCCCTCATCGCCATGACCTTCATCGCCGACCGGCGCGTCGAGTCCCGCTGCTTTCTTCACCACGGCTCCCTCGTAGTGCTCCAGCACGCCCCCGACGGCACGTCGCTCTCGCACCTCGGTACCGAGCAGGCGCTCTCCTCCTACGACTTCACGCGCTTCGACGTGGCCTTCGGCGTGTCCGACCCGTTCAGCGACATCGCGTCCCTGCGCCACGCCTACCACGAGGCGCGCATCGCCCTCGCGCTGCGCAAGGCCGTGCTCGCCCAGCGTGACGTGGAGCAGTCGTCCCGCCGGCGCGGCAACACGTTCTTCTTCTACGAGGCGCTGCCCTTCTTCCTGGTGGATCCGGCGCCCAAGGACGAGGGGCTCATGCGCTTCATCTTCGACGTGTCGTTCCTCCCCGCCATCATGGAGGAGGACGCCACGCGCGGCACCAACGACTTCCGCCTGCTGTGGACCTACCTCATCAACGAGCGCAACGCCACCAAGACGGCACAGATGATGTACGTGCACCGCAACACCGTGCTCTACCGCATCGAGCGGCTCCAGGAGCGCTTCCGCATCGACCTTGACGACCCCAACCTGCGCGAGAAGCTGTGCTGCGACTACCGGATGTACTTCCTCTCGTCGCTGGGCAAGCCCCGCTGGAACGACGCCTAGGGGACTGGAAAGGCACGGGGCCCTCCGCAGCAGGCGGAGGGCCCCGTGTCCGAAGGGCCTGACGGCAGGTGGCAGCGCCCTAGAAGTGCTCGCCCTCCAGGATTCCCTCGGCGTCGCCCTCGACGATCGTTCGCGCCGAGGATCCCTCGCCGCGCACCTGGTCGTCGGCGATCTTGCCGACGACGCTCGAGCGGACGTTGGGGAACAGGAACAGCGACGCGATGGCCACGGCGCACACCACGCCGACGCCCACGTAGACGCCCTCGTAGTACGCCACGCCGTCGGTGACGCCCGTGAAGGCGATGGCCAGGGG
>CANSQW010000062.1 GCA_947649215.1 uncultured bacterium
CCGAGGCCCTGCGCGCCTACACCGTCGGCAGCGCCCGCGCTGCCGGGCGTGCCGCCGATCTGGGCGTCCTGGCACCTGGCATGCTCGCCGACCTGACCGTCCTCGACCGCGATCTCACCGCCATCGATCCCGAGGCCATCCTCCAGGCCCGCGTGCTCGCCACCTACGTGGGCGGCCGCCGGGTCTACGCCGCTGGCTAGCGCGCCCGCGTTTCGCTGCCCCCGCCCCTCGGCCCCGTCCTCGGCCCCCTCGGCATGCACGCGAATGCCGCGAAAATGGTCATTTGCTTCGAAATTCCGAGCCTCGTCTGACCATGTCTGGCTGTGGCGCAAGCGTTTCCCCAGGTCGTGTTTTCCGTCTTTCGCCAAGCCTCCGCTTTCTGCCCCCAAAACCCGAGTTGAGCCTCGGAATTTCGAAGCAAATGTCCAAAAACGGCCCGTCTTGATGCGCACGCGCCCTCTCAGGCTCACCTCACCCGAAAACCGCTGGGCGCGGACGCCGCGCAGGCGTGGTCGCGCTATCCTTAGGGCCGTCATTGATAACGCGCGCGAGCCGGCGGCCACGCGCCGACGCTAAGGGGTTGCCATGTACAAAGTCCACTGCCTCAACAACATCTCGCCCGAGGGCCTGGCCCTGCTGACCGACCAGTACGAGCTGACCGACGACATCGAGCAGGCCGATGCCGTGCTCGTGCGCAGCGCCAACATGCACGAGATGGCCATCCCCGCCAGCCTCAAGGTGGTTGCCCGCGCCGGTGCCGGCGTCAACAACATCCCGCTCGAGGCCATGGCTGAGGCGGGCATCCCCGTGCTCAACACCCCCGGCGCCAACGCCAACGCCGTGAAGGAGCTCGTGCTCGCCGGCATGCTGCTGGCCAGCCGCGACATCGTCGGCGGCATCGCCTGGTGCCGTGCCAACGCTGACGACGAGAACATCGGCAAGTCCGCGGAGAAGGCGAAGAAGCAGTTCGCCGGCCGCGAGATCACCGGCAAGACCCTCGGCGTCATCGGCCTGGGAGCCATCGGCAAGCTTGTCGTGGCCGCCGCCGAGGCGCTCGGCATGAAGGTCGTCGGCTATGACCCCTTCCTCGACGCCGACCGCGCCGCTGCCATCTCGCCGGCCATGACCTTCGTCGCCGATTTGGCCGACCTCTACCCGGCCTGCGACTTCATCACCATCCACGTGCCGGCCACGCCCGACACCAAGGGCATGATCAACGCCGAGGCCATCGCCCAGATGAAGGACGGCGTCGTGTTCCTCAACTTCTCGCGTGACACCCTCGTGGACGATGCCGCCATGGCCGCCGGTCTGGCCGACGGCAAGGTGGGCTGCTACGTCACCGACTTCGCCAATCCGGCCGTCATGTCCATGGAGGGCGCCATCGTCATTCCTCACCTGGGCGCCTCCACGGCCGAGGCCGAGGACAACTGCGCCATCATGGCCGTCAACCAGATCATGGACTACCTGGAGAACGGCAACAAGGTTCACTGCGTCAACATGAAGTAGCGCCCGCCCGCGCCGCCCTCCTGGGGGGGGGTCGTGCGGATCGGTCGAGGGCTCGCGGGGCTCGCGCCCGCCGTGTGTCGCCTCTGTTGCAATTGGCCGCCGCGCCCTCGGGTGCGGCGGCCTTCTTCTATCATGGGCGGAACGCTCAACCACGTCCGGCCCGGCGCGTGGCGCCTGCGGCCGAAGAAGGAGGCATCATGGAAAAGGGAATCCTCAGCGGCAAGGTGGCCATCATCACCGGCGCCACGCGCGGCATCGGCTTCGCCATCGCGCACGAGTTCCTGAAGTGCGGCGCGAAGGTGGCCGTCTGCGGTTCGCGGCCGGAGACCGTGGAGCGCGCGCTTGCCGAGCTTCGCGAGATCGCCGGAGACTATCCGGTCATGGGCATCGCCCCCGATCTGACCGACCCGGACTCCATCGCGTCCGAGTTCCAGAAGGTGGTCGACGCCTTCGGCCGCCTCGACATCCTGGGCAACAACGCCGGCGTCAGCTCGCGCACACCCATCCTCGACTACACGGCCTACGAGTTCCGCAAGGTCATGGAGCTCAACGTCGACGCGGTGTTTCTGTGCAGCCAGGCCGCGACGCGCATCTTCCGCGAGCAGGGCGAGGGCGGCTGCATCATCAACACGTCGTCCATGGTGGGGCGCTACGCCCAGCCCTCGGGCTCGGCCTATCCCACGTCGAAGTTCGCGGTCAACGGGCTGACGCTCTCGCTCGCGCGTGAGCTGGCGAAGGACGGCATCCGCGTGAACGCGGTGGCGCCCGGCGTCATCCACACTGATATGGTGGACGCGCTGCCCGAGTCCCTCATCCAGCCGCTTATCGCGAGCATCCCGCTCGGCCGCATGGGCGAGCCCTCGGACATCGCCAACGCCTACCTCTTCTTGGCGAGCGACATGGCCAGCTATATCTCCGGGGCCGTCCTGCCCGTCGACGGCCTCTCCCGCCCGTAGGCAGCGCTCTCGCGAAAGCGCCCCCTCTTCGGAGGGGGCGCTTCGTCGTCATGGGGGCAGATCGTCGGCGGAGAGCTAGGCTGTCTCGCGTCGCGCCGCCTCCACCACCAGGCGAACGCGGTTCTCGCGGTTGAGCGCCGATGCCTCCGGATCGTAATCGAGCACCGTTACCTGCAGGTCAGGGTAGCGTCTCCCCAGGTCGTGAAGGGCTCCGCGGCTCTTCACGTGGCCCTTCAGGCACCCGAAGGACTGGAGGTAGATGACGTGGCGAACGCCTGCGGCCGAGAACGCGTCGAGCTGCGGAAGGAAGCGCACGTCGTCTGAGAACAGCAGGTCGGCATCGGGAAGAACCGGCTCGGCATCGAGCGATTCCAGCAGATCGACCAGCCCGTCGTTCATGAACGGGTCGAACACGAGTAGCGGGTTTCCCACGATGCCGATGCGCGGCCTCGCGCTTGCCCGCGCTCGCATGGCGGCGGTTGAATTCGCGTTGGCCGCCGCTGCTTTCACGGTCGCATCGACGGCCGCGTCGGGCGTTGCGGCCGCGGCTCCCGGGATGGCGCCTTCGCGCGAGGCGGCTTCTTCGGAGCGCCTTCCCAGCACGTCGTTCGCGCGCCACGTGTGCTCCCAGGCGAACTCCGGCGTGCGTCCCGTGGCGCGCTCGACCATGCGCGGTACGGCGTCGACCAGGCACCGCTCGCACACTGCCGGCAGCGCGATGGCCGGCAGCTCCGGATTCTCCTCCAGCAGGCGGATGGCCCGCGCCGCCAGCGCCGTGGCCGTGAAGCACACGTCCTTGGCCGTGCACCGCCGCGCGACCTCGAGGTCATCCTCGCCCAGTCCTCGATCTAGCAGAAAAGCGCCGCCGCCCTCCTGCGAAGGCTCACCGGAGGGGTCGAAGGCGGGGGAGGCGCCGGACGACGCGCCGGACGACGTACTGGATGCGTCCGCCTGCTGCCTGCCGGGGATCCCAGGCGAGCCGGGTGCGCTGAGGCCATCGCACGTGCTTGGGACGCGGGATGCGCCTGCTCCCCGGCGCGCTTCGAGGGCGCAGGGAGCGAGGGCCTCTCCGCCAGGAGCGCCCCGGCGTGCCGATTCCTCGCGCGCGCCTTCGGCGGCGGGCTCGGTTAGCGTTTTCCGCGAAGCGCCCGCAGCGCGACGCTTTCGAGCGGCGATGGTCTCGCCGAGGGTTCGCAGGCGGATGCGGAGGTGGGCGGTGTCCACCATCTCGTCTACCTTGAGGGCGGTGAAGGGGGCGCCAGCCGCCACGGCCAGGTCGCGCACCTCCTCCAGGCTCACCGCATCGAATCCGCAGCCGAACGACTGGAGGCACACGAGGTCGACCTGCGGGTGCCCCAGGGCAAAGCGGGCGGCCCGGACGAGCCGCTTGGCGGGCTTCCACGGGCGGACGCCCGGCGCATGCCCGTCGACCTCGTGCAGGCGGCTGCCAAGCGCCAGCGGGTTGAGCACGGCGAAGCCCATCTTGTGGAGCATCGTGTCTATGTCGTGCGCGAGCGCCGCATCGTTGTGATAGGGGCGGCCGGCCACCAGGATGGCGTGGCGGCGAGGATCGGCCTCTGCCCAGGCCAGCGCCGCGTCGCCCGCCCGCTCCATCGTGGCCTCGAAAGCCTCCTGGGCTGCGAGCGCCGCCGTCAGGGCGGCGTCCAGCTCGCCTGGCCGCAGAGGTGCGCCCGTGGCGGCGGCCAGTGGCTCCAAATAGGAAGCCAACGTCGCTTGATCCTCGGCGTTCGCGACGAGGGAGCGCGGCTTGCTCTGGCTGAGCGTCGGCGCGAGGAGCGCCGGCATGTCCTCGCGGACGCCGAGGCCGGCCCCGTCCGCGAGGGCGTCGGCATACTCGCAGGTCACCGGACAGTGATAGCCGCGATCGAAGCGCACCATGAGCACGGCGTCGCAGCCCTTTTCCACGAGCGAGAACAGGCGGCCGTGCGTCAGCTTCGCAGGATAGCAGACGCTCTCGGAAGGTACCGTCTCCCAAGCAGCGCGCGATCCTCCCTGGTCAGCGACGTGGTCGGGTACGCGCACGCTAAACCCGAGCTCTGTCAACAGCGTGTGCCAGAAGGGAAGCGTCTCGTACATCTCGAGCGTATCTAGCATCCCGAGGGTCATCTTTCCGCGCGGTTCGGCGGATTCGACGTCTCCCATCCGCGCGATGAGTCGCTGCTCGAGCGCCACCAAGTTCGGCGCGCTGCCCGCCGCGCCCGCCGCGTCGCTCGCTGCGACCATAGTGCCCGCCGCGTCGCTTGTGTCCGCCACGCGCACCGTGCCCGCCGCGTCGCCTCCAAATGTTTCACGTGAAACACTCGTGCCGGCGTTTGCGCCTGCAGTGACGCTTCCGCTGCCGTCCGTCGCGCCTTGCGCGCTCGCGTCGAGCGGAGAGGCGGCTGCGGATGTTTCACGTGAAACATCCGGTCCCTCGCCCCCGTCGTCCTCGACTGCCGCCGCGGCGGCACGCCGCTCGAGCTCGTCGGCGCCGCGCTCGCACTTGTTGCCGCTCACGAACGCGCGCCCCTCGCCGAACTCCACCACGTCGAGCGAGCAGCCGTTCGCGCATCCCGTGCACCTGAGCGCGCGATGCGTGGGCTTGAGCGCCCTGAGCGCTTCGCGTCCCAGCAGTCCGCTGCCGCGCCGCATCGCCCCCGGCGTCTCGGCCCCGCCCCCGGGCGTCGCCCCGACCCCCGCGCTTCCCGCTCCAGGCGTCGCCCCTGCGCCTTCCGCGCCCGTCGCGCCTGGCGCCCCGACCCCCGCGCTTCCCGCTCCGGGCGTCGCCCCGTCGCCGCCAGAGCGACTGCCGCTTTTCTCCGCCCCGCTCTCGCAACCCTCCGCCTCCCAGCGGTCGCGAGCGATAAGCGCGGCGCCGATGGCCCCCATCAGGTGCGCGCGGTCGCAGCGCACGGCCTCCACGCCGCAGATGAGCTCGAAGGCGCGCAGCACCGCGTCGGACTTGAACGCGCCGCCCTGCACCACCACGCACGGGCCGAGCGACGTCGCGCGCTCCGATCCGATGATGCGGAACAGCGCGTTCTGCACCACCGAGTACGCCACGCCCGCGGCGATGTCCTCAAGCGACGCCCCCACCTTCTGGGCGTGCTTCACGCGCGACGACATGAACACCGTGCAGCGCATCCCCAGGTCAACGGGGCTTTCTGCGCGCAATGCCGCCGCCGCGAAGTCCGACGGCGTCGAACGCAGGCTGTGCGCGGTGCCCTCGATGAACGCACCGCATCCGCTTGAGCACGCCTCGTTCAGCACGGCGTCGGCCACCGCGTCGTTCTCCACCCAGAGCGCCTTCATGTCCTGTCCGCCGATGTCGAGCACGAACGACACGTCCGGTCGCAGGGCCTGGGCCCCGCGCAGGTGCGCCGCCGTCTCCACCACGCCCGAGTCGATGCCGAGCGCCGCGCGCAGCAGATCCTCGCCGTAGCCGGTGGCCGTCGCGTGCGCGATCCACGGCGCCTCCTCACCGCGCGGGGCCGAGCTCGGCAGGGCGGCCAGCGCCCCCAGCACCATCTGCCGCACGGTGTCCAGCACGTCGCCGCGTGTGGGCTCGTACGCGCTGTAGACCAGCCGCCCCTCCGCGTCCACCAGGGCCACCTTCGCGGTGGTCGATCCCGCGTCCACGCCCAGGAACACCGGCCCGCGCGCATCGAAGGTGCGCAGCGTGGGAAAGACGGCGGCGCGGTGCCGCTCGCGGAAGGCGGCCAGATCGGCCTCGTCGGAGAAGAGCGCGGGAAGCCGCCCCAGCTCCTCCTCGGCCTCCAGGAGCTCGCCGGCGGCCGCGCGGTCGCACAGCGCGTCGAGCGTCGCCGTCACGCCCTCCTCCTCGGAGATGAGGGCCGCTCCCAGGGCCGTGAACAGGTGCGCGTCCCGTGGCAGGATGCCCGTGGCGGGCGTGAGCCCCAGGGCGCGGCGGAACCGATGCGCCAGGTCGGGCACGTATTCGAAGGGGCCTCCCAGAAACACGAGCGTCCCGCGCAGGGGCCGCCCGCAGGCCAGGCCGCCCAGGGTCTGGCGCACCACGGCATCGAGCGCGCTCGCGGCGATGTCGGCCTTCGCGGCCCCCGCGTTCAGCAGCGGCCGCACGTCGGTCTGCGCGAACACGGCGCAGCGCGACGCGATGGGGTAGAGGCGCGACGCGCCCATGGACAGCCGGCTCATCGCGCCGGTGCGCACGCCCAGCATGAAGGCGATGGTGTCGATGAATCCGCCGGTGCCGCCGGCGCAGGTGGCGTTCATGCGCTGCTCAAGGCCGCCGGTCAGGTAGATCACCTTCGCGTCCTCGCCGCCCAGCTCTACCACGGCGTCGGCTGCGGGATAGGCGCCGCGCACGGCTCGCGTGGTGGCCACCACCTCCTGGACGAAGGGCACGCCGAGCATCTCGGCGGCGCTGATGCCGGCCGATCCGGTGATGGCGACGGTTCCCTCCAGGTTGCCGTAGCGCCAGGACAGGTCGTGCAGCACGCCCTGGAGCGTCTTGCGGATGTTGGACTGATGGCGCTGGTAGGCGGAATGGAGGATCGCGCCGTCCGCGTCGGCGATGACCACCTTGATGGTCTTCGAGCCGGCGTCGATGCCGATGCGCAAGGGGGGTAGGGCGCTGCCGGGCGCCTCGTTACGGGTCTCAGTCATGATGTGCCTGCTCTTCCCTCGATGTTCTCGAGTCCGATTATGACACAGAACCCCCTGCCCGCACCTGCTGCCGGCACAGCCCCACATTCACGCAGGGCGCCGCCTCGCCCGCGCCCCCTGTCTCTTATACACATCTCCGAGCCCA
>CANSQW010000063.1 GCA_947649215.1 uncultured bacterium
AGCTTTATTTTCATCAAGTTTTGGTATAACTTGTTGTTTATCATCAGCAATGAAAAACATCGAGTAGCCCCGCAAACCCACCCTCTTCGGGCGGATCGGATTCTCCCTCCTCCGATCCGCCCCTTTGTCATAGCTTGTCATACTCTTTTGAGACTGCCATAATGCGAGTGGATCGCACGCAACGTTGGGGGAGCGTGCGGCGAGTCGACCGGTAGGACGCTGCCTGCCGAGATGAGAGAAGGTTTCGCCCATGGGGAAGAAGCTGCTGATTACGTTTGCGGCGCTGGCGCTCATCGGCGCCTGCGTGCTGGGGGCGGGGGCGCTCGCCCGGCCTGGCGAGGCGCCGCTGCCCGTTGCCATCGAGGACTCCTCGCCCTGCCCGGCCACCGGCTGCGCGAGCGGGACGTGCCACGGGTTCGACGACGTGCCCGAGCCTGACGGCATCCACGAGATGACCTGCCCCGAGGCCGGCTGCGCCTCCGTCGAGTGCCACGCCTGGGACACGCTGCTCGGCCGCTACCACCAGGCGTCTGACGCGAGCCTCAACCTCTGGATCCTCATGCCGGTGGCGCTCGTCATCGTGCTCGCCTTCGTCATCCGAAAGGTCAGGTGATCTCGTGCGCGGAAAGCTCATCATCGATGCCGTGGCGCTCGTCGCCTACGTCGTCGTCTCGCTTCCCTCGCTCACGGGGGTGGCCTTCCACGAGTGGCTCGGCCTGGCCGTGTTCGTCGTGCTGGCCGTGCACCTGGCCCAGCACCTGTACCAGGTCATCCTCAAGCGCGCCTCGGAGCCCGATGGAACCGCGCGCCGCACCGCGCCCGCCCGCGTGGCCCGCGCCGTGCTGGCGGTGCTGCTGGCCGTAGCGCTCATGGTGTGCGTGGTGTCCGGCGTGATGGTGTCCGGCGCGGTGCTGCCGACTTTCGGACTCTACGCCGAGGGCTACTACTTCTGGAACCCGCTGCACGCTGTGTCGGCCAAGGTGCTTCTTGCGCTCCTTCTGATTCACCTGTTCCTGAACGCTGGAATAGCGTATCGTTTGCTGAGGAAGAAAAAGCCCTCCGCGAAGAAGGAGACTGAACATGACCGTGACCGCTGATACCTGGCAGGCCCGCGCGGCCCTGTGCGAGCTGCTCGCCCTGAGCTTCCGCTATCCCGATGACGTGCTCGTGGGCGCCATCGCCAGCGGCGAGTGGGGCGAGGCGGCCGAGGAGATAGCCGGCGCCCTGGGGCTCGCGTGGCCCGCCGATGGCGCTCCCGGCGCCGCTGAGGCTGCGGCTATGGATGACCCCGACGAGCTCAAGCACGCCCTGCGCGCCGAGGCCACGCGCCTGTTCGTGGGCGCGCCCGAGCCGCTGTGCAGCCCGTACGAGGGCGTTTGGCGCGCGGCGGACGACGGCGTGCAGGCGCTCCTGTTCGTCAACCCGCACTCCATGGACGTGGAGCGCTTCTGCAAGGCCTGCGGCCTGGGCCGTCCCGAGGGCACCAACGAGCCGCTCGACCACGTGGCTACCGAGTTCGAGCTGCTGGAGTATCTGGCCCTGCGCGCCGCGGTTGACGCGGCTGGCGAGCCGGCGGATGACGTCGATGCCGGCGAGCCGGGTGATGTGGTGGCCTCGGCCGATCTACCTGGCGGCTCGCCCGCAGCGGCCTACGACCAGTTCATGGACGAGCATGTCCGCACCTGGGCGCCGCGCTTCGCCGACAAGGCCGCCGATGAGGCGCGCCTGGGCTTCTACCCCCAGGCCGGCAGTCTGCTGAAGGCCTTCGTCGCGGCGTAGCGGCCTACGCGGCCGACGCCGGTTCGCGCACCCTGACACGCGGGCCCCGGTTCATGCCGGGGCCTTTTTCTATGTGGGGAGGCCAGGCCGGCGCGTCGCGGATTCCTGGCCAAAAACACCGCAGTTTACGCGATTTTTCGGTGCCCCGGAGCAACGTGGGCGGCGTTTCCCCAGGTCGGCTTTGGCCGCTTCGCTCCTTGCGGCCGTTCGGCTGCGTAAATCATGGTGTTTTTGGCCAGGAATCCGGATTCCCCTCCCGAAGGGCGTCTCCCGCGTCCGTCGACGAGCTCCCCCTTCGGCCGCAAAGGATTAGTCGCCAATGCGCACCTGGGAAAACGCGGGCGGCAACCTGCCCGCAACGGGCGGGGAAGGTGGCAGCGCGTCGCAAAGGCGTCAAACCTGTGCCGAACGCTGTCCCCGCCACGGCGATCGTTGCAGTTGCGATGGGCGATGGTTCCGAGTACAATGCGCGGTAATGAACATGGTGTTGATTTTTGTTCTTGGTGTGCAACACGACGAAGGGACCCGATGACCATCACGTTCGAGACCGCCGCGGCCTGCGCGTCCCCCGCGACCGGCGCGGGGGAGGATCGGCGCATCGTCCGCTCGAAGCGGGCGCTGCGCGACGCGCTCATCGCGCTCATGGAGGAACGCGGCTACGAGGCCTTCACGGTCAACGACCTGTGCGCCCGCGCCGACCTCAATCGCGGCACGTTCTACAATCACTTCCGCGACAAGGAGGACCTGCTCCTCACGCTGGAGGACGAGGTCATCGCCGACCTCGAGCGCTTTCGCGAGTCGTTGCAGCGGCTCTCGCTCGCAGAGCTGCTGCGCGTCCGTACTGGGCGCACCCCGCTCCCGTTCCTCGTGGAGCTGTTCGACTACTTGCGCGCCCAGGCCGACTTTCTGCATGCGGTCATGGGCCCTGGCGGTGACATCCGCTTCGCCCCGCGCCTGCGCGACGCCGTGTGCACCGACCTCATCGAGAACATCCTGCATGACCGCTACCGCGAGAACCCCACGCCCTTCGTGAACTACTACGTGGCGTTCTACGCGTCGGCGTACCTGGGCGTCATCACCCGGTGGCTTGAGATGGGCATGGCGGAGTCATCTGAGGAGATGGCCGTCATCGCGCTGCGCCTGCTGCTCATCAAGCCCGGCGAATCCATCGAGCTCTAACGCGAACAAGGGAGGGTTAGAGAAACCATGAAGCGAACCAAGACCGGCAAGTACGTGCAGATCACGAGCGATGATGCCGTCGACCCCGCCGTCATGCGCGTGACCCGCGTGGAGGCCGCCTGCGCGAGCGAGGCTCCCGGCACCGCGTCCGCGTCTGCACCTGCGCCCGCCGACCCGAACGCGCTGCGCATCGGCATCGACGTGGGCTCCACCACGGTGAAGCTGGCCGTGCTCGACGCGGCGGGCGAGGTGCGTTGGGCGGTGTACCGCCGCCATCACGCCGACGTGCGCGCCACCATCATCGAGGTGCTGCGCGAGGCCGCGGCCCAGTTCCCCGACGAGGCCATGACCATCGCCATCACCGGATCGGGCGGGCTTCTGCTCTCGCAGTGGCTCGGCATCGAGTTCGTGCAGGAGGTCATCGCGTCCAAGACGGCGGTGGAGACGTTCATCCCGCGCACCGACGTGGCCATCGAGCTCGGCGGCGAGGACGCGAAGATCATCTACTTCGACAACGGCATCGAGCAGCGCATGAACGGCACCTGCGCCGGCGGCACGGGCGCGTTCATCGACCAGATGGCGGCGCTGCTCAACACCGACGCGGGCGGCCTCAACGAGCTGGCGAAGAGCCACACCACCATCTACCCCATCGCCAGCCGCTGCGGCGTGTTCGCCAAGACCGACGTGCAGCCGCTGCTCAACGAGGGCGCGCGCAAGGAGGACATCGCGGCCTCCATCTTCCAGTCCGTGGTCACCCAGACCATCTCAGGCCTGGCCTGCGGGCGTCCCATCAGGGGAAACGTCGCCTTCCTCGGCGGTCCTCTCCAGTACCTGCCCGAGCTGCGCAACCGCTTCTACGAGACGCTCGCCCTTGACGAGGAGTCCATCCTCGTGCCCGAGAACGCGCACCTGTTCGTGGCGTCGGGCTGCGCCATCGCCGGGGCGGAGGCGGGCGCGGCCCCCGAGCGGCTGGCCGACGTCCTCGCGCGCCTGGAGAGCCTGGGCGACATGCAGGGCTCGGAAGTCGTGCGCCTGGCGCCGCTGTTCGCCGATGACGCGGACTACGCCGCGTTCAAGGCCCGCCATGACGCTGAGCGCGTGCGCCGCGCGAGCCTCGCGGACTACCGCGGCACGGCGTTCCTCGGCATCGACGCCGGCTCGACTACCTTCAAGGCGGCGCTCATCGGCGAGGACGGCGCGCTGCTCTGGTCCACCTACGCCTCCAACAAAGGTGACGTGCTCGGCTGCGCGAAGGCGGCGCTGGCCGAGCTGTACCGCGCGCTGCCGGCCGACCTCGCCACGGGCGAGCCGCTCGTGACCATCGGGCATGCCACGGTGACCGGCTACGGCGAGGGGCTTCTGCTGGAGGCCCTGCGCGTGGACTCCGGCGAGATCGAGACGGTGGCCCACCTGCGCGGCGCTCAGGAGATGCTGCCCGGGGTGGAGTTCATCCTGGACATCGGCGGGCAGGACATGAAGTGCCTGCGCGTGAAGGATGGCGTGATCGACCACATCATGCTCAACGAGGCCTGCTCGTCGGGCTGCGGCAGCTTCATCGAGAGCTTCGCGAGCGGGCTCGACCTGGACGTGGCCGCGTTCGCCGAGACGGCCATCCGCGCGGAGAGCCCGGTGGATCTGGGCAGCCGCTGCACGGTGTTCATGAACTCGCGCGTCAAGCAGGCCCAGAAGGAAGGCGCCACGGTGGGCGACATCGCGGCGGGCCTGGCCATCTCGGTCATCAAGAACGCGCTGTTCAAGGTCATCAAGATCCGCGACCCGCACGACGTGGGCACCAAGGTCATCGTCCAGGGCGGCACCTTCCTGAACGACGCGGTGCTGCGCGCCTTCGAGCAGCTCTCCGAGGTAGACGCCGTGCGCCCCGACATCGCCGGCAACATGGGCGCGTTCGGCGCGGCGCTTCTGGCCCGCGACCGCTACGAGGACGCCCTCATGCGCGACGTGCGCGAGGACGCGCCCGCATCCACGCTGCTCACGCTCGACGCCATCGAGGCGCTCGCGCCCACCCACCGCACGGTGCGCTGCAAGGGCTGCTCCAACGCCTGCCTGCTTACGGTGAACGACTTCGGCAAGGATGAGGCCACGGGCAAGAACCGTCGCTTCATCACCGGAAACCGCTGCGAGAAGGGCGAGAGCCTGGGCACGGGGAAGGGCGCCTCCGGGGTGCCCAACCTCTTCGAGTACAAGAGCCGCCGCCTGTTCGACCACTACGAGCCGCTCGCGCCCGAGGACGCCCCCCGCGGCACAGTGGGCATTCCGCGCGCCCTCAACCAGTACGAGAACTACCCGTTCTGGTTCACCTTCTTCACCCAGCTCGGCTATCGGGTGGTGCTCTCCGAGCCGTCCACGAAGAAGACCTACGAGGCCGGCATCGAGTCCATGCCCTCCGAGAGCGTGTGCTACCCGGCCAAGCTCTCCCACGGCCACATCATGAACCTGCTGGCCAAGAAGCCGGACTTCATCTGGATGCCCTGCTCGAAGTGGGAGCGCCAGGAAGACGAGACCGCCGGCAACCACTTCAACTGCCCCATCGTGGCCAGCTACCCCGAGGCGCTGCGCCTCAACATCGACGAGCTGCGCGAGGGCGACGTGCCGCTGCTCACCCCGTGGCTGCCCTATGACAGCAAGGAGCACCTGAAGGCCCGCCTGTTCGTGGAGCTGGGCCAGAACCTGGCCGACGCCGCCGGGCGTCACGGCGCGCCGCTCACGGCCGAGGAGGTAGCCGCTGCGGTGGAGGCCGCCTGGGCCGAGGACGAGGCGTTCAAGCGCGATATGCGCACGAAGGGCGTGGAGACGCTCGCGTGGATGGAGGAGACGGGCACGCGCGGCATCGTGCTGGCGGGCCGCCCCTACCACAACGATCCGGAGATCAACCACGCCATCCCCGAGCTTCTGACGAGCTTCGGCCTGGCCGTGCTCACCGAGGACTCGGTGGCGCACCTGGGCCAGCTCGAGCGCCCCATCCGCGTGGTGGACCAGTGGATGTACCATACGCGCCTCTACGCGGCGGCGAAGGTGGTCACCCAGCGGCGCGACCTCGACCTCATTCAGCTGAACTCCTTCGGCTGCGGCCTGGACGCGCTCACCACCGACCAGGTTCAAGAGGTGCTCGAGGCGGCTGGCAAGGTGTACACCGTGCTCAAGATCGACGAGGTGTCCAACCTCGGCGCCGCCCGCATTCGCGTGCGCAGCCTGCTCGCCGCGCTCAAGGACCAAGCCGACCGCGACGCCGAGGCCGACGCTGACGCGCGCGCCGCGGGGCGTCCCTGCCCGGCGGCCTCCATCAACCTGGACGACCTGGACAAGCTCGTGCCCGCCTCGTTCACTGAGAAGGCTGACGGCGTCGTGCGCGCCGCCGAGGTGACCCAGCGCGAGGGCGTCTCCACCGAGTTCGCGCGCCCTCAGTTCACCGAGGAGATGAAGGAGGCCGGCTACACCATCCTCGCGCCGCAGATGGCCCCCATCCACTTCGACCTGCTCATCGACATCTTCCAGCGGTTCGGCTACAACGTGGAGCTTCTGCCGTCGGTGGACCACGGCGCGGTGGACGCGGGCCTCAAGTTCGTCAACAACGACATCTGCTACCCGTCCATCCTGGTCACGGGCCAGATCATGGAGGCGGTGCTCTCCGGCAAGTACGACACCGACAAGCTGGCCGTGCTCATCACCCAGACGGGCGGCGGCTGCCGCGCCACCAACTACATCGCGCTCATCCGCAAGGCGCTCAAGGCGGTGGGGCTCGAGCACATACCCGTCATCGCGCTGTCGTTCAAGGACCTGGGCGAGGTGAACCCCGGCTTCAAGATCACGCCGAAGATGCTGCTCCAGGCCCTCTACGCGCTGTGCTACGGCGATTTGCTCATGATGTGTCTGTACCGCACGCGTCCCTACGAGGTGGAGCCGGGCAGCGCCACGCGCCTGTTCGACCACTGGATGGCCGACTGCAAGGCCCAGCTGCACCGCGGCGTCACCTACGGCGAGTTCAAGAAGACGGCGCGTCAGATCGTCGGCGACTTCGACACGCTGCCGCTGGCCGGCGAGGGCACCAAGCCGCGCGTGGGCGTGGTGGGCGAGATCCTCGTGAAGTTCCACCCCACGGCCAACAACCAGCTGGTGGACGTCATCGAGCGCGAGGGCTGCGAGGCCGTGGTGCCCGGGCTCATCGAGT
>CANSQW010000064.1 GCA_947649215.1 uncultured bacterium
GCCCTCGCGACCCCAGCGCCCGCCACTCCGACGGCCCCCGCGGCCCCAGCGCCGCCATACCCCTCTCGGCGCGCCACGAGGCGGCACCCCTCCTGGAGGTCGCGCATCACCACGCCGAACGGCAGGACCCGCGGGGCGTCTCCCCCGCAGGCCCTGCCGACGCGGTCTCTCTGCGAGCAGCCGTCGCCCATGGCCCTACTCGACCGCGGCAGCGGTAACGTCCGCCGGCTCGCCCTGCTCCTCGGCGCTGTAGGTCCTCACGAACATGAGCAGCACCGCCGCCGCCAGGCAGCAGAGGGCGATGGCCCAGCCCGCAGCCGTCCAGCCCATGCCCTCGGCCACGGCGCCGATGAGCGGCGGGCCCACCAGGATGCCCGCGTTGAAGCCGATGCACACCACGCCCGTGGCCACGCCGGCCAGCTCGGGCTTCTTCACCGTCTGGGCCGTCATCGTCCACAGCACGCAGGGGAAGCCCGCGTCCATGAAGCCGTACACGATGGTGAACACGATGAGCGGCGCCGGATTGTCCAGCGTCATGCCGAACAGCGCCACCGCGCCGTAGAGCACGAGCGCCACCGCGCCGAAGGCCTTGCGGTTCTTGATGTGGTTGAGCGCCGCGCCCATGATGATGGCCGCCACCACCGCCGCCAGCGAGAAGTAGCCCACCCACATGTTGGCGCCCTCGCCGATGCTCGGGACGGTGGCCCAGTACGTGGCGATCCAGTTCACGAAGCCGAAGCAGCCCATGCAGAACAGCATGGTCACGAGCGCCATGATCCAGGTGGACGCCGACCTCATGCCCTCGGCGATGGACACGTCGGGGCTCTCCACGTCGGCGTAGCTGTCCTCGGGCCGCGGGCTCTTCACGCAGATGACGTAGAACACGAGCGCCACCACGCACGCCGCCAGGCCGAACCACCACATGCCCTCCCAGCCGAAGCTCGTCGTGAGCACGCCGGCCAGGAAGAACATGACGGCCTGGGCGCCCATCTGGTACACGGCCCAGATGCTCATGGGCAGCCCGCGCTTGGCCTCGGGGAACCACATGGCGATGATGGACGGGCCGATGACCGAGATGAGGCCCACGCCGACGCCCTCGATGACGCGGCTCGCCATGAGCAGCGCCACGTTGCCGGCGAAGATGCCGATGAGCGAGCCCGCGATGGCGCACACGAGCGCCAGCACGCCGCTTCTCTTGGGGCCCAGCTTGTTCAGGATGATGGACGCCGGGATGGCCATGACGATGCCCACCAGCGAGAACAGCGAGCTCAGCCAGCCCGCCGACGCCATGTCGATGCCGAAGGCGTCCTGCAGCGTCACCATGCAGGGCGCCACCTTGTTCTGGACAAGCGCAAGCGCGACGCCGGCGAAGATGGTCACGAGCGCGACCGTCCAGGCCCTTTTCATATTCATGTGAATCTCCCTCGTCTCCGGGAGCCCGCGGGCTCCTCGCAAAACGGGGACTTTGCGCGCCAAGGGGCGCGGCGGACTCATCCGCTGCGCCCCTTGGTTCTCAAAGTCCGACGAACAGGTTACTTGGCGGCGGCCTTAGCAGCCTTCGCCGCCAGCTTGGCCTGCTGCTCGTCCATGATCGCCTGCTCCTCGGGCGTCATCGAGCCCTCGGAGTGACCGTGGTAGTAGGTCTTGACGAACACGAAGAGCACCGCGCCGACCACCGAGGCGATGGCGAGCGGCACGGTAGCCGCGGCCCATCCGTAGTTCTCGATGAAGAACCCGGTGACGGGCGGTCCGAGCAGGGTGCCGATGTTCAGGCCCACGTTGAGGATGCCGATGGACGTGCCCGCGTACTCCGGCTTCTTGGCCGTCGACGGGATCATCGTCCAGTAGGCCGTGGGGATGGCGCCCTCCAGGAACGGATAGATGATGATGAACGGCAGCAGCAGCGCCGGGTCGTCCATCCTGAAGCAGTAGAACAGGATGAACGTGTACAGCGCGAAGCCGATGACGCCCATGAAGCGGCGATTGCCCAGCTTGATGTGGTTCATCACCCAGCCGAGCAGGATCACCACGGGAACCTCGATGGCGTACATGATCGACACCCACCAGTTAGACTGGTTCATGTCGCCGGCGAAGAACTCCTGGGCCCAGTACAGCGAGATGTAGGTGGCGAACCCGAAGCAGCAGAACGTGAAGATCAGGCCTGCCAGGGTAATCACCCACGTGGCGCTGGACTTGAAGCCCTCGCCGAAGTGGAACTCCTCCGGATCCTCGCCCTCCGCGTAGTTGGGCATGTCCCCATCGGGCTCCTTGACCTTCCATTGGTAGAGCACCAGCGCGACGACGCACAGGATGAACACGAACCACCACACGCCCTGCCATCCCCAGTTGGCGGCCAGGCCGCCGCCGAAGAAGAACAGGATCGTCTGCGACGCCATCATCCACGACCCCCACACGCCCATGGGCAGGCCCCGCTTCTCGGCAGGGAACCACATGGCGATGATGGCCGGGCCCACCACGGCGATCATGCCCACGCCGACGCCCTCGATGACGCGCGTCGCCAGCAGCATCCAGAACTCGGTGCAGAACGCGCCGAGCGCGCAGCCGACGGCGCAGCAGGCCAGCGAGATGACGCCGATCTTCTTGGCGCCCAGGCGCTGCAGGAGCCACGAGGCGGGCAGGGCGGTGATCATGCCCATGATGGTGAACACGGAGGTCAGCCAGCCGGCGTCGGTCTCGCCGATGCCGAAGTCGAGCATGACCACGTCGATGACCGGGGGAACCTTGTTCTGGGCGCTCGCGAGCGCCAGACCGCCGAGGAAGGCGATGATCACGATCAGCCAGGCGGTAGTCGTCGTCTTTTGCTTCTTGCTCATGAATATCCCCTCTCAACCGCTTTTGAATGCAGGAGAACTAGGGTTTCAGCAGATGCAGGGCAGAAGCCCGCGGCGATGACGGGGGCGCTAGGGGGCCTCGTCGCCGAACACGTGCCCGCAGCGACGGCAGGTGTCCCGGCTTCCCAGGACGTAGCTGCCGCAGGAGGGGCAGAGCTTGGTGCGCCCCTCCTTCAGGCAATCGCCGCACAGCGGCCTCTCGAAGGGCGTGCAGAAGAAACACGCCTTCTTAACCTCTGCGTTCAGATGCGTGACCGCCTTGGCGTCATCGTGTTCGAGCAGCGTTCCGCACTTGGCGCACGCGGCGCGGTCGTACGGGTTATACCAGCCGCACTGGGGGCACGGCACGGGATACTTGAACTCGGCCTTCTTATGGCAACGCTGACACCAGGGGCTGCAGGTCCTGCAATTAGGCATCGGGTCTCCCCCTCCTTATGAGCGATCCTTCCACCTAACGGTCGCACATCGGAACTCTGGCGCCTACGCCTTCGGGGCGCCGGGGGCCTGGGGGGCCGTCGGAGCGCCAGAAGCCGGAGGGGCACCGGGAGCCTTGGGGGCGTTGTCAAGGCCCTGCGGGGTGAGCGAGATCTCCTTCGGAGCCGCAGGCGTGGAGGCCGCGATGGCATCCTCAGCCGCCTTCTTGGACTCCGCCAGGTCGGCGCCGCACTTCTTGCAGGTGGCGTCGGTGGGCTTGTTGAAGGTTCCGCACTCGAGGCACTTGACGATGGTCACCGTGGCTGCAGGTCTAAAGCACATAGCTTCTCCTAACTCGATAACTACCAGCCCAGGCCGGCGCCCCGGCTGCACGGGAGGGGCGCCGGACCTGAGCTCGGGGTCTTACTGCTCGGGCACGTACACCCAGGAGCGCGGGGTGGCCTCGGCCAGCTTCGCCAGCTCAGACACGGTGCCGTACTTCATGCACGCGGACTGGCAGTGGTGGACGCAGGTCGGGAGCTTGCCCAGGGCCGTGCGGTCGGCGCACAGGTCGCACTGCGACGTGAACACGGGCAGGTTGTTGTACTCGTACTTGCCGTTGGCCATCATGCGCGGGCCGTCCTCGAAGAGGATGACGCCGTTGGCCTCGCCGGCAGCCCAGCCGTGCTCGACCTTGCAGGCCATCTCGCAGGAGTGGCAGCCGGTGCACCACTGGTAGTCGATGAAAAGACCGTACTTCTCAGCCATCTTAGAAACCTCCCTTAGCCGTCACGATCTCGCTGGGCGAGCAGTCGTTCTCCTTCGTGACCGGATAGATCTTGCAGATCTGGTTCGCGTACGGGGCGCCGTAGAGCGTGGGGCCGGTAACGCCCTGAACCGTCAGATTGTTGATGTTGGAGTCGAACACGCCGAACAGGTTGGGCTCGGCGCCATCGGTCTCGGGGAACCACCAGCCATGCTCGGAGCGCACGGTGTCGGGCTTGAGCGACGGGTTGATGCGGACGCGCTGCTTGCACTTGCCGCGCATGTTCTCCACCCAGATCCAGTCGCCGGCGCACACGCCGATCTTGGCGGCGGTGTCGGGATGCAGATCGGTCAGCGGATCGGGATGCGACTCGCGCAGGCGCGGAACCTGGCGCTCCTCGGAGTGGAAGTACTCCCAGGTGCGGGCGCCGGTGGTGAGCACGTACGGGTACTCCTCGAACAGCTCCGGGGTGGACACGGGGCTCTCAGGCGGCTCCTCGTAGTACGGCATCGGGTCGAAGCCCCACGCGTCGAACAGCGTGTTGAACAGCTCGCACTTGCCGGTGTTGGTGTTGAAGCCGGGCTGTCCGTCGTCGCGGAGCCAGCCGAGCTCGTACTTGCGGTACGCCCAGTCGTCCGGCCAGTCGATGACCTTCTCCACCAGCTCGGGGAACGTCTCGTCGGTCTTGTGCGGCCAACCGGCATGGAAGCGGTTGCCGGACTGGATCCACCAGGTCATGAGCTCGACGTCGGTCTCCCACGGGAACAGCCGCGGCTCGAGGCGCTTGCCCAGCTCCAGGATGATCTGCTCGTCGGACTTGGCCTCGTAGTAGTCGGCCACCTTGACGATGGAGCGCAGCGGCCACCACCACACGCGGGCGGAGTTGCGCTCGGAGCTCATGCCGCAGGGCAGCACGATGTCGGCGCAGGCGATGGCGGTCGGGGTCATGAACACGTCGACGACCACGTTGTAGGACACCGACTTCATGGCGCGGTACACGCGGGGCGCGTCGGCGGCCATGTTGGCGATGGGGTTGGTGGACTGGATGAACAGCATCTTGATCGGGTAGGGCTCGCCGGTCTCGATGGCGTTCAGCACGGTGTCGCCGTTGGCGGTGGGGTCGAAGCCCAGCGCGTGCAGCGGGGAGGTCTCCACGCCGAGCATCTTGCCGAGCATCTCGTCGGAGAGGTTCCACATGCCGCAGCCGTAGGAGTCCGGAATGTCGTAGGCGCAGCGGGGGATCATCATGCCGCCGGGCACGTCGATGTCGCCGCAGATGGCGCCCATGGAGAGCAGGGCCTGGGCCAGCGGGATGCCGCAGACGGTCTGGTCGACCTTGAGGCCCCACTGGATGGTGCCGGGGTTGGCGCCGGCGAAAGCGCGGGCAGCCTGGCGGATCAGCTCGGCGTCGACGCCGGAGATCTCGGCGGCCAGCTCAGCCGGGTACTCCTTGCAGCGCTCGGCCAGCTCCTCGAAGCCGTAGCACCAGTTCTCGACGAAGTCGTGATCGTACAGATCCTCCTCGATGATGGTGTTGAGCATGGCGATGACCACGGCGGCGTCGGTGCCGGGGCGCACCTGCAGCCAGTACTCGGCCTTGGAGGCCAGCCAGGTGCAGGAGGGGTCGAGCACGATGAGCTTCGTGCCGCCCTGCTTCATGACGTCGACGATCCAGTGACCGAAGAAGCCGTCGCCGTTGGAGATGAGGGCGTTGTTGCCCACGTTGAGGATGTACTCGGGGTACACGTACTCGGGATCGGCGTAGCGCTGCTCCAGGTGCTGGGACATGTCAGCCACGAAGAAGTCGCCCATGAAGCAATGGCCGATGGTGGTACGGGGGAGGTAGCAGGCGTCGCCGGAGAGGAAGCCCAGCACGAAGTTGGGGCTGCCGAAGCCGGCGTAGCTCAGGTAGGGGGTCTGCCAGCAGATGTTGCGGCCGGTGCCCTGCATGGAGACGATGGCCTCGGGGCCGAACTCCTCCTGGATCTCGCGGACGTGCTTCACGATGTCATCGTAGGCCTCGTCCCACGTGATGCGCTCCCACTTGTTCTCGCCGCGCTCGCCGACGCGCTTCAGGGGGTACTTCAGGCGATCGGGATGGTAGAACGTCTCGACGACGTCGAGGCAGCGCATGCAGAGGCGGCCCTGGTTGTAGGGGCTCAGGGGGTCGCCCTCGATCTTCTCGACCTTGCCGTCCTTGGTGTAGTACAGAACGGAGCAGCCGTTGTGACAGCCGGGGGCCGTCCACATGTTGGTACGGGTGACGGTGTACTCACCCTCCTGCCACTGCCAGTCGGTTTTGTAGACGTCTTTGTTGACGCCTTCGAGCTCGTTGGTAAGCATAGCTTGTTTACCTCTCTTCTCTCTCCGATTTCGGAATGCCCTAGACTTCGCCGTCTTTCAGGGTGGGGCGACGCGGCTTCGTCCAATCGCGCCCCGAGGCGTCCTGGGCCTTCTGCTGCCAAGCCTGCTTGTTCTTCTCCGGATCGACCATCTTGCCGTCCTTGCGGGCTTGCTGGAAATCCCTGTCGAGGTCCTTCCTCTCCTCTGCCATCTGCATCCTCCTTTCGGTTACTCCGATAAAGCATCGGAAGTCGCGAATACGAGCGCGGCGGGTTTCGCATTCTCCGCGCTCCGAAGGGGGTAGTTGAAAGAGGCATGCCAACTTGGGCCAGACGAGGAAACTTTTTCCGAAACTTTTTGAAGTCGCGCGTTGACCTGGCGTTACCCGGGAACGGCACGCCGGCGACGGCCAGCGGCGAACAAAGCGCCGCTGGGAAAGGAAAAACGGCCTTTCTCATATTGAGAGAGAAAGGCCGTTGCAAAGTCGTTTACGGGGCGAGTCTGTCGCAATCCGAGAAACCGCAGCCGCGCGCCGGTCCGCGCCGCCCTACCGCAGGCCGTACTCCTTGAGCTTCCGGTAGAGCGTGGCCTTGCTGATCTCCAGCAGCTCAGCCGCCTTGGCCACGTTGCCGCCGGCGTAGACCATCGCCAGCTTGATGGCCGACTCCTCCACCGCCTGGAGCGAGAGCAGCTCCCCCGGCACGACGAGCGTC
>CANSQW010000065.1 GCA_947649215.1 uncultured bacterium
CGCCGGGGCGCCGGGGCGGCGGGTGCATAACCGCCGCAATCTGCAGCCGTGGGCAGCTTTCCCCGGGCCGCGCCCCGCGCCCCCTGCCCCCGGCTCCGCCTCGCCGAGCCTGCGACTGGACGGGAGCCCCGTCCCCGACACCCGCCCGGCCCTGCCTCCTCCTCGCCTCACTGCCTTTTCCCTGGTCATCGGCTCTTGTCAAAGGGTTTTGGCAGCTGGGGTCTCCGGTGTCAAAGCCATTCGGTGGTACGATGGGGCGCTCTGGGGCATCCTCGTATTCGGAAGGACGGACATGCAGATCGGAAGGCAGATCAAGCAGCATCGGGCGCGGCTCGGGCTCTCGCAGGAGGAGCTGGCGGCGAGTATCTTCGTCTCGCGCCAGACCGTCTCCAACTGGGAGACCGACAAGACCTACCCCGACATCCAGAGCCTGCTTCTGCTGAGCGAGCGTTTCGATGTGTCCGTCGACGACCTGATGCGAGAGGATGTGGCCGCCATGCAGGAGATCATCGAGAACGACTGGAAGAAGATGTCACGCCTCTGCGCGCTGGGCTGGGGGTTGACGCTGGCGGGCGTGGCGGCGTTCGCGCTGCTGGCGGGCGAGGGTGCCGTCTCGGGCATCGTGCCCGGCGTGCGCGAGGGAACCCTCTTGGGCGGCGTGCTGTTCCTCGGGGGCTGGGCGGCGGGCTTCGTGTGCCTGCACCAGGTCGAGCGCTATAAGAAGAAGAACGACCTGGTAACCTATCGCGACTTGGTGGCCTACTCTAAGGGCGAGGCCCCCGTGCGCGACGCGAGCGCCTTCGACCGGCGCCACCCGACGGCCTCCAAGCTGCTCATGGCCGCGGCGGCGGCCGTCATCGGCTTCGCGCTGGCGCTTCTGGCTATGGCCGCCCTCAACGCCCTCGGGCTGTAGCGGCTGACGGGGGGCACATCCGTCTGTGCTGGGAGGCGCCCGTCTGGCGTGTCGCTTGCCCGGCGTCTCCGCTGCTTCGTCCGGCGCCTTCGCGCGGATCGCTGCCTGTCGGGCGCCCTCCCGCTTTCCGGCGATCATGTCGCGCCGCTTTGCCCGGCGCCCCGGCAGGCCACCATGAGCGTGCCCGCTGTCGGTCCAGCGGGCCCCGAGTCCTCACGACTTGCTGTCTCAGATGCCGAGGGCCTGGGGGCGCCGGCCTGCGTCTGGCGCCCTCTTTGGGGCGGCCCTCCCATCCTAGGGCGGTTGGGGGCCGCCCCGTGTTCTTCCGCGTGGCGTCTCACTGCCATTTTTCCCACCGAAAATGGCACTAATTTGCGATTTGGTAGGGTCGGGGCGCTTCCATGGCGGGGCTTGGCGCTAATTCGCAGATCGTCACCTGGGGTTTGTGGCGTACGGCGCCCATGAAGCTGCTTTCTTGGCGAGTGGCGACCTCCCTTTACCCTACCAAATCGCAAATTAGTGCCAGAATTTCCGCGAAAGCTGGCAGTGGGTCTCCGATGACGCGCACAGCTGCGCCCTGGCCGGCGCTCGCCGCGCCTCCCTACGACTGCCTTCGCTGGCGCTCCACCCACAGCCGCAGCTCCAGGGCGTTCTCGCTGATCTTGCCGAGCACGTCGAACACCTCGTCGAGCAGGGGACGCTCGTCCTCGGTGATGCGGTCGTCCGCCACGATGGCGCGCAGCTTCTCCTTCACGTCGTCTATCTGGTCGAACGCGACGTTGAGGTTGAAGAGGGTGTAGTACACGTTGTCCACCACCGTGGGCGGATCCTCCACTACCGAGGCGCCCAGGGGGCACTGCTGATGGCAGTGGGCCCACTTCAGCTGGGGCGTGCCGTAGGCCTCGGCCATGGCCACCACGGCGTCAGCAGGCGGCACCGTGTCGCCGTTCTCGTAGCCCTTGATGGAGCTCGCGGACAGGGGGAATCCCGCTGCTGAGAGCGCCTCGGCGGCCTTCTCCTGGCTGGAGAAACGCTCAAGGCGGCTCTGGCGGTAGATGTTGGCTGGGTCTTTGGGGTGGTTTCGGCCCATCAGGCTCCCTTTCTGCACGCGCTTGCGCCCTCGGTCGACGCCCTCCGATTATAGCGAACGTCCCGCTGCCGCGAAGGCGCGGGCGTCGTCGAGCCGGCTGCGGCGCGGTGCGTGGCCGCCGGCTCAGCTGCTTTTCCCGATGGCGCAAAAACCATGAGCGAAACCGTCAGCGACGTTGTCGGTTTACCGGCTTATCGGCTAAGGGCGGCGTCTGTTTTGCCTGGTCACACCTTGATAGCATGGGTGAACACCGGAAAGCGGCGGCCAGGCCGCCGGCGATTCGCGCGGCAAGGGCGAACAAGGGGGAGAGGCAATCATGAAGTTCTACAGGGTTACCTGCGTCACCGACGCCGAAATGAGGGGTGCGTGGCTCTATGATGAGCATCCGTTCAAGTCCTGGGGGAACCGGCTCTTCCTCATTGCCGACGATGAGCGGAGCTCTTTCAGGCACAGCGACGGCGAGACGCAGTTCCGTGTCTTGGCGGTAGTGGCTGATCCTCGCCACGACCTGGCTGACCTTGAGGACTGCGTCGTGGAGGCCTGCCATGATTGGGATGTGGAGGGCACCGTGCGGGTGCGTGCGATCGAGGACTCGACCTATCGGGAGTGCTTCGGCGATTCGTCCTACGCCGGAGGTGCTGTGGTGCGGCGGCTCTCCCAGACCCTGGGCGCGAACGAGTTTTGCACGCTCTTGCGGGAGGTGGGCTGCGTGGACGAGGAGTCCATTGCGCGGGCGCCTCGCGGCCAGGTGACGCGCACGCGCTACGACCGCTGCCTGGCCGAGGAGCTGGAGCGCATGGGTCGTGCGGCGGCCGACGAAGGCGCGGCCGCATCAGCGGGAGAGCAGGCGCCCGGCGTCTCGGCGCGCCCGGCTCAGCCGTTCCTGCCCGCCCACTACCTCATCGAGGGGATGAACGTCCACGAGTACGGGCCGGCCCTCGACGTGCTGCTGTCCTCGTTGGCGGAGGAGGGGCGCGTGCCGTCTGCCTGCGCCATCACCTTCGACCTCGACAAGTTCAACGGCGGCGAGAAGAGGCGCAGCACGGACGAGTACTTCCTCAGCTGCATGAACGACGCGCTCGTGGAGTCGCTCGAGGGGATGGTGCTCGTCATCCGCTACGGCGCGTTCGACGAGGGCGGCGCCTTCGCCATCTATCCCTACCAGCTGCTCACGCGCCTTCTGGACGCGCTGGCGCGGCACCCGCATGCCGTGCAGGTGGTCATGGTCATTCCCGAGGGCGCTGATGCGCTCAAGCAGCGCATCCAGTCGCGCTTTGCCGTGCCGTGGGTCGAGCTGCGCCGCGATGCGGTGCCGAGCATCCAGGCCATGGGCGCCGCCGCGGTGCGCGCGGCGCTCGAGGAGCGTGCCTGCGACGAGGGGCTTGCGCCCGACGCCCAGCTGGCGGCGCTCGTGGACGCGCGCCTGGAGGACAGCTCGTTCTCCGACCTGGGGGCGCTCTACGAGGAGTGGCGGCGCGGCAAGCTCACCCGCGAGCGGTTTCCCTCCTATGAGCCGGTGGCCGAGCGCTCCCTCGCCCGTCGGCAGGCGAAGGGCAAGAGCGCCCTGGAGCGCCTGAACGCGCTCGTGGGGCTGGCGGACGTGAAGCGGCACGTCGCCGACATCCTGGCGCGCGTTCAGATGAACCGCGAGCTCGCCCTGGCGGGGCTGCCGGCACGGCCGTTCTCGATGCACCTGGCGTTCCTCGGCGAGCCGGGCACGGGCAAGACCGAGGTGGCGCAGCTGTACGCCGAGATCCTGCGCGAGCAGCGCGTGCTGAGCGAGGGCCGCCTGGTGGTGCGCTCGGGTGCGCACCTCTTCAACGTCAGCGAGGCCTTCGAGGCGGCGCGTGGGTCGGTGCTGCTCATCGATGAGGCCTACAGCCTGATCGGCTACGACGACACGGTGGCATCGCTCATCGCCTCCATGGAGCAGTACCGCGACGAGGTGGTGGTCATCCTGGCCGGGTACGAGGCTGACATGGAGCAGCTGTTCCTCACCAACCCCGGGTTCCGCTCGCGCGTGGGCTTCTGCCTGCGCTTCCCCAGCTACTCCGACGCCGAGAAGCTGGAGATCTTCCAGCTGATGGCGCGGCGCGCCCGGCTGACCGTGCCGCCGGAGACGCTCACGCGCGTGCGCGACCTGCTGGCTCGTGGCGGCAAACGCGACGACGAGGGCAACGCGCGGTTCGTGCGCAAGCTGTTCGAGGACGCCTGCGGGCGCCAGCAAACGCGCCTGGCCCGCAAGGCGCCCGCCGGGGGCTACACCGAGGAGACGCTCAGCCTGCTTCTGCCCGACGATGTGGGCGCGGTGGCGGCCAGGCCGGCCCGGAGCGCGCGCGATGAGCTGGCGGACCTGGTGGGCTTGGCCGAGGTGAAGCAGCTCGTGTCGGCGCGGCTTGACCTGATGAGGGCGCAGAAGGCGCGGCGCGACGCGGGCATCGACGCGCCGTTCGTCCCGCTGCACCTGGCCTTCAAGGGCAACCCGGGCACGGGCAAGACCGAGGTGGCGCGGCTGATCGGCCGTATCCTGAAGGAGGAGGGCATGCTCTCGGCGGGCGACTTCTACGAGTGCGGGCGGCAGGACCTGGTGGCGTCCTACGTCGGCGGCACGGCCCCGAAGATAGCCGCGCTGTTCCAGCGCGCGAAGGGGTCGGTCATCTTCATCGACGAGGCCTATGCGCTCAACGACGGCCAGCACAACGGCTACGGCGAGGAGGCCATCACGGCCCTCATCGACCAGATGGAGAAGCTGCGCGAGGACGTGGTGGTGATCTTCGCGGGCTACACGCGCGAGATCGACGAGCTGTTCGCCGCCAATCCGGGCTTCGCCTCCCGCGTGCGCACGCACATCGAGTTTCCCGACTATGACGCCGACGAGCTGGTCGACGTACTGCGGCTGATGGCCCGCAAGCAGGGCTTTGCGCTGGCCGAGGGCGCGGCCGAGCGTGCGCGGGGCCTCTTCGCGAAGGCGGCGGCGCAGCCGAACTTCGGCAACGCCCGCTACGCGCGCAACCTGCTGGAGGAGGCGCTTCTCGCCCAGGCCACGCGCCTGGTCGCGGAGGCGGCCCAGGAGGGGCGCGCCGTCGGCGAGCTGCCGGTGGAGCGCCTGACCGTGCTTGAGCCCGAGGACTTCGCCGAGGGCGGCGCGCCGGTCGGCACCGGCGCGCGCCCTGTCGGATTCCTGGCCGCGTAGGGCGCCGGCCTCGCCGACCGCTCCGCGGGACGACCGCGACAAGACCCCCACGAGAAAGGACTGACGCCATGACCGACCCCCTTGCCTCGGCCGACTTCGGCGCCGTTCGCGCGGCCCTTGCGGAGGGCGCCATCGCCCTGGAGGATGTCGACCGCCGCTTCCCTGACCTCAAGGAGGCGTTCTTCGGCGACGCGCTCGGCGACGCGCGGGATCCCATCGAGGCGGTGCTCGCCTACAAGAGCCGCGGCTCGGGCTCCTACGACTGCGACGGCTCCGCCTTCTGGGTTTGGAACCGGGGGCGGCCCTACTGCACCACCGCCCGCGGCCCGGAGGCGGTTGCGCGCCTCTACGAGGCGCTGTGGGGATACCGCGTCGAGGAGCTGGGGAGCCGTGAGGGGCAGGTCCAATTCCTTCTCATCCCTCCGTACTTTCCGTATGACGCGTACCCCGACGTGACCGTCGCGAAGGCACGGCGCGTGGCCTGCGAGCTTTCCGGAGGTGATGTGATGAACAGCTTCTGGACCACCTACAAGCAGGCGCTCTCCCGCGCGGTCGTGCAGGGCGACATCCCCGCCATCTTGGACGATGGGGAGGCCTTCCACGGGTCGGTGGATGAGGAGGTGATGGCTCAGCTGCGGATCTTCGCCCGCCTCAGCCACACGCTGGGCAACCTCATTCCCTGCCAGAAGGGCTTCAACGCGGGACGCTACTGGTCTACGATGGATTACTGGGATCTCACGCTCGTATTCATCCGCGACTGGTACCTGACCAAGCAGCAGCATCAGGCGCCCGAGGGTGCCGCCGTGCCTGACACGCCGCTCAACGCCGGCGTCCTGGCGGCGTGCAGCCGATGGCTCAACTCCTTCGGACGCGCGGAGGAGGGCTGGCGTGCGTTCGTTCGGCAGAACTTCCTCCAGCCCTACGTCGACGACGACTACGCGGTGCGCCCGTTCTTCGCAGGGCATGGCTTCGACTACCTGCGTCCCGAGGGACGGCGGGACGTTCTCGCGTGCCTGATGAGCATGAACGCCTGCATCATCGCACGCGGTAACCTGATGCTGGCGGAGCTTGCACGCGAGACGGAGGCGGGCGTGCGCCTGCCCCGCGACTGAGAGGAGCCTCATGACCGTCTACCTCACGGGGGACACCCACGGACTGTACGACATCGACAAGCTGCGCGCCGCCGCCTGGGAGGGGCGCGACTGGCGCCCGACGGCCGATGACTACCTGATCATCGTCGGAGACGTGGCGTGCATCTGGCGCACGCAGACGTGGGACCTGCCCGCGTACGACGCGCGCGATCAGGAGGTGATCGACGCCCTGACCGAGCTGCCGTGGACGGTGCTGTTCATCGACGGCAACCACGAGAACCACGACACGCTTCTGGCCTTGGAAGCGGAGCGCTGGCACGGCGGGCTGGTGAATCGCATCTCAGACCGGCTGATCCACCTGATGCGCGGGCAGGTGTTCGACATCGGCGGCCTGCTCTTTTTCACCATGGGCGGCGCGCACTCGCCGGACTGGGCCCATCGCATCGAGGGGATCAGCTGGTGGCCCGAGGAGATGCCCGAGCCTGACGAGTACGACGAGGCGCGCGCCAACCTGGCGGCCGTCGGCGGCGCCGTTGACGTCGTGCTGTCCCATACTTGTCCCACCCAGGTGATCGACGAGATCGTGAGCGCCCAGTTTTCCCAGGCTGACGAGTTGACCGAGTGGCTGCGGCGCCTTGTTGATGAGATAGACTTTCGGTACTGGTACTTCGGGCACTTCCACGAGGACTCGGCGGGGCTCTATGACGGGCGCTCTCGTGTTTGTTCGAGGGCATCGTGGAGCTGAACCCCGAGACGGGCGCGGGCCTGGAGGTAGACTGACGACGTGGCGGACGC
>CANSQW010000066.1 GCA_947649215.1 uncultured bacterium
GCGACTCCCAGGTCGCTCATGCGCAGGAACTTGTTGTCGTCCTTTACCAGGAAGGGCGCCTCGGTGTGTGCGCGAATGAACTCGGTGTCCTGCCAGCCTTGGGCGAGGATCTCGCTCAGGGCGCCGAAGACGAGCGCGCCGTCGGTGGCGGGGTGTACGGGGACGAACCAGTCGGACTTCGCCACGTTGGTGTTGTACTGGATGTCGATGGTGGTGAGCTTTGCGCCCGCATCCTTCGCGTCCAGGTACATGTGCATCATGCGCTTGCAGGAAACGGTCGGGTTGCAGCCCCAGATGACGATGTTCTTCGCCTTGTTCCATTCGGCGGGGGAGGTGAAGGCGGCGCCGGGGCCGAACATCTTCACCATGGCCGACTGGAAGGCGATGTCGCGGTCGGGCAGGACGCTGCAGGCGCCCATGACCGTCTGGAGGTGCTGCATGACCGACCCGTCGGCGGTGCCGCCGCCAAGGACGGCCGTGTTGCCGCTGCCGAGGAAGAAGGCGATGGACTCGGGGCCGAACTCCTCGGTGTAGCCCTTCCACTTGTCGGTGATCTCCTTGATGGCCTCATCCCAGCTGATGCGCTCGAACTTGCCCTCGCCGCGCTCGCCGATGCGGCGCATGGGGTACTGGAGCCGTTGGGAGCTGTAGACGCGTGCGGGATGCGAGAGGCCCTTGGGGCAGATATGCTCGTAGAAGGGCTCATCGGGGATCGATCCGGCGGTCGTGCGCACGATCTGGCCGTCGCGAACATGCACATCCAGGTAGCAGCCCTGGATGCACTGGGAACGGCAGGCGCCGGAGTAGATGGTGGTCTCAGGCGCAGCGTCGCCGGTCTTGGCGAGGTTCGAGGCCTGCGGGGTGCATCCGGCCAGGGCGCCGGCGGCGCCGAGGGCGGCCGCGCCCTTGATGAAGTTTCTTCGGGTGAAGCGATGCGGAGTCGTTTGCTCGGTCATGGGTGTCTCCTTTCCTCGATTCTCGTCGAGGTCGCGGGTTTACGTCAGCGGGAGGTTTGCGTCGGGCGCGGCGCGCGTCCGGTGGTCGTCCAGCAGCCGGGCCACGTGGGCGCCCCAGGCGCTCAGGCCGGCGCGATAGCGGACGGCGTCCTCGTCTACCAGACCATCGGCAGCTAGGGAAGATGCCTTCGACGCGGTGGCGCAGAGGAAGTCGGGGAGCCATTTCAGCAGGTGCTCTTCAAGGAAGAACTGCTCACGGCGTCGCCAGTCTGCGGCAGCGTCGAGGTTGCCCTCTGACAGGGCGGCTGCCTCGCTTCCCAGCAGGAAGGAGAGGAACGCCGCCTCGCTCCAGATGCTGTCGCAGGGCTCGGTGCGCGCGTCTGCGGGCATGACGCCGGCTTTGCGCATCTGCGCTTCCACGTCGAGGGTCAGCGGGGAGCGGAACAGGCCCGGCTCTCCCCTGTGCCCGCCTGCGACAAAGCGGAAGGCAGACTCGTAGGGAAACGCCGCCACCCCGTCGGCTTGGCGCACGTGCAGCAGGGAGTGGACGCGGCGCAGGCTGGCCGCAAGCGTCGTGGGGCTGTGGCCAGCGAGGGCCACCCAGCTGGTGCAGGCCGCGTCCGCCTTGACGTCATCGACTTGGGCGTCGGACAGGCAGGCGCGTGCATCTGCCACGAGCGAGCCATCGCAGAGCGCGGCTGCGAGCGCCTCGTCGGGAAAGGCCGTGACCGCGCAGAGCAGCTCGCAGGCGTCTGCGAGCCCGATGATGCGGCGAAGCTCCCTCTCCTCGATCATAAATCCTCCTCGTGCTCGTGCGGTTGCCCGGTAGGACGGGCCTTACAGCAGGTAGTACACGCTGGGGTCGGTGCCGGCGCCCTCGCGCAGCTTGTGGTAGTCGCGGCCCTCGATGGCCTGAGAGACGGCGGACTCGGGATCGTCCAGATCACCCCAGAAGCGGGCGCGCCCCATGCACAGCTGCATGCAGGCGGGCACCTCACCGCGGTCGATGAGGTTCTTGCAGAAGGTGCACTTCTCCACGGTGCCCGCCTCGTGGGCGGGGGCGTCGTATTCGCCTACCGTCACGTCGAGGTAGTACTCGGGCTCATCCTCGTTCATGGATCGCACGCCGTCGTAGGGGCAGGCCATGATGCAGGCGGCACAGCCGATGCACAGCTCGTTGTCCACCCAGACGATGCCGTCATCACGCTTCTGCGTGGCGCCGGTAGGGCACACGCGCAGGCAGCTCGGGTTCTCGCAGTGCTGGCACTGCACCGGCAGGAACTCGAGCACGCAGTTGGGGAAGGAGCCGCCGGCGTTGTCGTTGGCGACGGCGCCGCGCACCACGGCGGTGCCGAAGTCGGCGTCCCAGTCACGGTCGGTCTTGGTGTATACCACGTTGTAGACGATGTCCTTGGGCAGGTTGTTGGCGATCTTGCAGGCGGTCGCGCAGGCCTGGCAGCCCACGCAGCGCTTCAGGTCGATGGCCATTCCATAGCGGGTCATGGTGAATCGTTCCTCCTTAGGTTCGGGCGTTCCTCAGAATGCGCCTAGATAATGCTGGCAGCGTAGAAGGCCCAGCGGGCGAGGCAGGTGCCGATGAGCGCGCAGGCGATGAGGGCGCCCGCCTGCCAGGCGGCCGGCTTCTTGGCGGCGACGACCGCCACGGCGGCACCGGCGAGGGTCACCGCGAGGCCGGCGTAGAGCAGCGCGGCGCCCTGGCCGACGGAGCCGAAGTGCAGGCCCGTGAGCAGCATGGTCGCGGCGCTCACGGCCAGCACGACGGCGGTGGCCAGCGTGAAGGGGCGCTTCTCAAGCGCGTCCTTGGACAGGACGGCCCAGAGCGCCAGGCCCATGGCGATGTCGCCTGCCACGAACAGCGGCACGGTGGTCCAGTTGGCCCACGCGGCGGTGCCGACGTTGGTCACGTAGGCGAAGCCCATGACGAACGCCATGATCAGGCTGACTCCAGCCGCGATCCAGGTGAGGGCCCGCGGCGCCTCGCCCTTGCGCCAGCTCATGACGAGCAGCGCGAGCAGCAGCACGCCCAGCACGATGCCGCAGTAGGCCTCCTGGGCGATGCCGGCTGCGGGGTTGCGCAGCGCCAGCAGGAACAGCGCGGGCTTCTTCAGGTGGAAGAGCACGCCGAGCATGCCGACGCCCAGCAGCACGAGGGCCGTGAGCGGAGCGAGCCAGGGGCGCTCCGGCTTCTCGGCGGGCGGAAAGGCCGCCATGGCCATGACGAGGCCGGCGGAAAGGCCGCCGAGCGTCGTGAAGATAAAGAGCGGGAATTCGGAAATCATGAAGCACCATCCTTTGGATTGTGAGGGTTTCACCGGCGGGCGCTCAGGCAGCCCGCAGCTCGGAGTCGTCTGACGCGGGTCCATCGCCCCCTGTCCTCGCGGCGTCGTCCGCTCGTCGGTCGGCTAGCGCCCGCGCTCCCCGTGCGACGAGGTAGGCGAGCAGCACGGCGGCGTAGGCCAGCGCTCCCTCCCCGGCTGCGATGCCCCCGCTCAGCGCCGAGGGTAGGAGCATGAGCAGCGCGTGGGCGCAGGCCAGCACGAAGAACGCGTAGGCCAGCCTCTGCACGCGCTTCCAGCGCGTCGGCCCCATGGCCCGCTTGACGCGCTGGGCCGAGGTGATGCCCAGGACGGCGAGCAGCGCCGTCAGCACGAGGGCGACTAAGAGCCCCGCAGCCACGGTCGGGCTCGCCAGGGCGCCGGTGATGGCGCGGGGGACGTAGGAGGCGGCGTAGCCGATGACGTGGCCCGCGCACAGGAGGCAAGCCACGATGGACACCTCGGCGCGGATGGGGCGCAGCCAGCGGCTGAGCCGCGCGCCCGGCGGCAGCGCGCCGATGAGCATGACGACGGCGAACAGCGCCATGGCCACGTAGCAGCGCTTGACGAGCACGAGCAGGGCGAGGTCGATCGGCTTGGGCAGCCCGAGCGACGCGGAGGCGAGCTGTGCCACGACGGCGGCGACGGCCAGCGCGTAGAAGGCGACGGGCCAGCGCCTGATCGGCTCGCGAAGGGCGACGCAGGCGGCGAAGGCCAGGACAAGCGTCAGGATGAACGGCATGGGTCGCGACCTCCCTCCTCGAAGATAGCAGGCTTCCCTTGGGTCATGAGGCCCTCCTCTCTCTTCGTTTCCCCTGGAGAAGAGGTTACGGGCCGGTAACGGTAATAGCCATGCACGGACGATAAGGCTTTGCTAATCATTTGCTTAAGGCGCGGTTAACGCCCAGGTCAGGCCGGTGGGTTCGACCGCGTGTGCCCGCCGGGCCCGCATCCGGCGTCCGCCTCGACGGCCCCTACAGCGCGTCGGTCATCTTGTAGCCCACGCGCGGGACGGTGAGCAGGTACTTCGGCTCGCTCGGGTTCTCCTCGATCTTCTCGCGGATCTTGCGCACGAATACGGTGATGGAGTTCGACTTGGCGTCCGCCTCGCCGTCACCCCAGATGTACTCCTGGATCTGCCCGCGGGTGAAGACCTTGCCCGGATGGGTGGCCAGAAAGGCGACGATCTCGAACTCCTTGGCCGTGAGGTTGGCGGGCTTGCCCTTGACGAGCACCTGGTAGGCGTCGAAGCGGATCTCCAAATCGCCGATGGAGGTCGTGCCCTCGCGCACGGTGCAGCGCGAGAACTCGATGGCGTCGCGGCGCCGGCGCAGGTGGGCCTCGATGCGCAGGAGCAGCTCGGCGATGTCGAAGGGCTTGGTCACGTAGTCGTCGCCACCAGCGCGAAACCCGATGGACTTGTCCACGATGTCGCTCTTCGCCGACAGGAAGATGATGGGCATCTCGCGCTCGCGGGCACGGATGCGCCCGCACAGGTCGAACCCGTTCATCCCCGGCAGCATGATGTCGAGCAGCAGCAGATCGGGCTTCTCCGCCTCGAGCAGGGCGAGCCCCTCCTCGGCATCACGCGCGCCGCAGTAGGCGTAGCCCTCATGCTCAAGCGCCTTGCGGATGGCGCCGTGGATGCTCTCCTCGTCGTCGATGAGCATGACCTTGAACATGTTATTCCACCTCCTGGCCGGGGCCGCTTTCCCCGTCGTCCTCGTCAAGCGCCACCGCCAGGCATGCCGGCACGCGCAGCGTGAACGTGCTGCCGACGCCCGGGTGGCTTGAGACCTCCACCGTGAAGCCCTGGAGCAGGGCGTACTCCATCACGAGCGCGAGCCCGAGCCCGCTGCCCTTGAACCGCCGCGTGGAGGCGGAGTCCACCTGGACGAAGCGGTCGAAGATGCGCGCCTGATCCTCCGGCGCGATGCCGATGCCCGTGTCCTCCACCTGGACGAGCACGTCTCCCGTCTCCGCCTCTACCGAGGCGCTCATGCGCACGCTGCCGCCGTCGGGGGTGAACTTGATGGCGTTGGTGACCAGGTTCTCAAGCGCACGGTGCGTCTTGTCGTAGTCGCCGTAGACGAGCGGCACGTCGGCGGCCACCTGTGCGCTGAACACGAGGCGCGCGTTCTCTGCCAGCGGCCAGGCGTCCTCCTGCGCGGCTGCCACCAGGTCCCCCAGGTCGATGGGCTCGCAGGCCAGCGACTCGCGTCCGGCGTCGAGCCGCGCGATGTCGAGCAGGTTGTTCACCATGTCGAGCAGCACGATGCTGCTCTTGCGCACCTCGTCCCACGCGTGCCAGCCCTCCGACTCCTCCTCGCAGGCGGCGAGCGAGAGGTGCGTGGTGGTCAGGATGGCGGTGAGCGGGGTGCGCAGCTCGTGGCTCACCATGGAGAGCATGTCGGTCTTGAACTGCGACTCGTCGGCCAGCCGCTGGCCGAGCGCCTCCAGCTGGTCACGCTGCCGCTCGAGCGCCAGGTTCACCTGCTGGAGGTCGTGCGTGCGGTCGGCCACCTTCTCCTCCAGGTCGGCGTACAGGACGGAGAGCTCGTGCGCCATGGCGTTGAACTGGCTGATGAGCTGGGCCATCTCCCGCGCGCGGGACGTGGCGGCCACCTGGCGCGGGTACCCGCCGGCCTCCACGCTCGAGGCCGTCTTGATGAGGCCCACCGGCCGCAGCACGAAGCGCTCCGTCACCACGTAGACCACCACGCCGATGGCCAGGATGAGGAAGGCGAAGAACGCCAGGTCGCGCATGACGTTGTTGATCAGCGACGAGGTGGCCCGCTCGGCCGGGATGCTGATGGAGATGGCGCCGCCCACCGAGCCGACCGTCCAGCCCTCCTTGTCGTGGCCGGTGATGTCGATCTCGCCCACGGGCTCGCCATGGCACTCCAGGCAGCTCTCGTCCACCTCGAGCGCGCGGACGTAGCGGAACTGGGGAACGTCCCCGTCTGTGACGGTGTCGTAGTACTCGGTGACCGCGCGGTCCTCGTGGAAGGCGTTGAGCGCCTCGGTCTCGAACTCGTCGGGGCGGTCGTGGGCGCGCCGCGGGTTGAGGTTGGTGTAGCGGATGGAGTAGTCGTTGTTCGCGGAGAAGATGGCCCCGATGCTCTTGCCGACGATGGCGCAGTGGAGGCCCTTGAACTCGTAGGTGCCGTCGGAGGTGTAGTTGATGGTGTCCTGGGAGGTCTCCATGAACTTCCACACGGCGTCCATCTCGCGTGCGAAGGTGCGGGCCTCCTCCACCATGGACGCCTCGGTGTCGCGCCGCTGGGTCTCCACGTCGAAGACGACGAAGACCGCCATGGCCGCAAGCGACACGATGGAGAGCGCGAGGAAGTAGATGGCGCGAAGCCCCAGCTTGCCCCTCACCGCCGACCTCCTCCCCCGTAGGCCCGACCAGTTAGACCTAAGTCAAGGTACCAGTCTAGCGCACAGAGGGGGAGACGTTTTCGCGCGATGGCTAAGGTTTCACTAACTTTTGGATTAACAAACCATTAACTCCCTGGTGGGGCTGGTCGTCGCGCGGATGCCCTAGGCGCCGAAGTGGGAGCGATGAGGGCTCAGGGGACGGGCGTCGCCGTGGAGGCAGTGGGCGAGGAAGGTGATGCCGGCGAAGGCGAGCGCTATGCCGAGTCCCGTGTAGAAGAAGGCGATGAACCACGTCGGCACGAGCCCGAAGCTGCGCAGCGCGATGCCGCCTCCCATCATGACGGCCATGATGAGGTAGCCCTTCGCATCGAAGAAGCGGTGGATGCCCTG
>CANSQW010000067.1 GCA_947649215.1 uncultured bacterium
GAGCTCTTGCGTGGGGGGGCTGGGCTGGGGTTCCCGCCTCCCGCGCGCCCCGCCCCACCTCCGCACGCGTGCCCCGCAGGAGATGCACGAGGGGCGCCCCGCAGGACGCCCCTCGTCGTTCGCGCCAGGTGTCGCCTGGTGTCGCGGGATGCTGCGTCGGCGGCCCCTACACGTCGGCGGCTGCTCCGGCGGCGGCGCTGGCCAGCTCCTCCTGCTCGAGCTCGCGCTCGAACTCGCGGTCGATGGCGCCCTCGGCCGAGGGCGGGTTGATCTCGAACGGCACCGCCTTGGTGAACAGGCTCACCAGCGGCACCACCGCCAGCGACAGCAGCATGCAGAGCGCGCCGCAGTTGATGGGGCTCGCGATGAGCGGCGTGCCCGCGAATCCCATGACCATGTTGACGGCGGTCAGCCCCACGCCGATGGCGAACGAGCACCACACCGCGGCCTTGGAGATGCGGCCGGAGTACAGGCCCCACAAAAACGGCCCCAGGAACGCGCCGGCCAGCGCGCCCCACGAGTAGCCCATGAGCTGGGCGATGAACACGATGGAGGAGTGGTACTGCAGCAGCGCGATGCCCGCCGAGATGGCCACGAACACCACCAGCAGCACGCGCATGTAGCCGATCTTCTGCTTCTCGCTCATCTCCTTGACCACATTGCCCTGGATGAGGTCGATGGTCAGCGTGGAGGACGAGGTGAGCACCAGCGACGACAGCGTGGACATGGACGCCGAGAGCACCAGCACGATGACCAGGCCGATGAGCACATCCGGCAGCGTGGACAGCATGGTGGGGATGATGGAATCATACACGGGCGTGCCGTTGGCGGCGTATTCGATCTGACCGGAGTACAGGCGCCCGAAGCCGCCGAGGAAGTACGACCCGCCGGCCACCACGAAGGCGAACACCGTGGAGATGATGGCGCCCTGCTTCACCGCCGGGCCGCTCTTGATGGCGTAGAACTTCTGCACCATCTGGGGCAGGCCCCAGGTGCCGAGCGACGTGAGGACGACCACGCCGAGCAGGTTGAACAGGTCGGGCCCGAAGAAGCTGATGAAGGCGCCCTCCATGGCCGTGCCCTCGGCCGGAATCCGCGACAGCGAGATGACCGCCTCCGAGAAGCCGCCGTTGTTGAGGATAACCGCCACGATCACCGCCGTGATGCCGAGCAGCATGACGATGCCCTGGATGAAGTCGTTCATCACCGTGGCCATGTAGCCGCCCAGCACCACGTAGACGCAGGTCACTACGGCCATGCCGATGACGCAGACGTCATAGGGCAGCGCAAAGGCCATTCCGAACAGGCGCGAGAGCCCGTTGTAGACGCTCGCGGTGTACGGGATGAGAAACACGAAGATGATGGCCGCCGCCGCGATGCGCAGGGCCTTGGAGTCGTAGCGCTTGCCGAAGAACTCAGGCATGGTGGCCGCTCCCAGGCGGTGGGTGATCTCGCGCGTGCGCGGGCCGAGCACCCACCAGGCGAGCAGGCTGCCGATGATGGCGTTGCCGATGCCCGCCCACGTAGCCGCCAGGCCGTACTTGAAGCCGAACTGGCCGGCGTAGCCCACGAACACCACCGCGCTGAAGTAGCTGGTGCCATAGGCGAAGGCGCTCATCCACGGGCCTACCTTGCGGCCGCCCAAGATGAAGCCGTCAACGGTGCTGGTGGACTTGCGGCAGTAGATGCCCACGCCCACCGCCACGGCGATGAACAGCAGTACGAGGATGATTTTTTCGATCATGGTGATTCCTATCCGAACGTGCGTGCAACGCCCCGCAACGGGGCCGAACCGAAGGCGCACACGACCTCTCGCCCGGGGCTACAAAAAAATAGCCACGGGCGAAAACCCGTGTGCTATTGGTATCGGTAGGTAAATTGCGGGGAAGCGGCGTGCGGGGACTGTTGAGCCAGGTGCTCGCTCATGACGGCGCGGGCGCGCTCGCCGCAACACTTCTGGGCAAAGTGCTCGCTCATCAGGGCGCACTCCTCCGCGCCCAGAAAACCGCTATGTCCTCGCAGGTCGGCCATGGACGCTACTTTATCACAATAAAGCGATGCCGCAAGTAATAATTTCCTAAGGGGGTGTCGGACGGTCTTCGCCCGTAAAGTGGCCAAAAAAGACGACCTGACGACGGAAAAGGCCCTCGTCCGGGCAATCGCGCGGCGAGGCCAGCGCAAAACCCCAGGTCGCGTGTTGCCGCTCGCGCATCGAAGCGGCCTTTGCGCCCCCAGAGTGTCGTCAGGTCGTCATTTTTGGCCACTTTGGCCCTCGGGTTCTGCGCGACATGGTGAGAGGGCGGAGCGGCCGCGAGGGACCTGGCCGGCCGTCAGGCGGAGGGGTGGGGTGCGGGGCAGGTTCTCTCCGTCGCGCTCCTGCCTGCCGCCGCCAAGTCGCAGGGGAGGCGCCGCAGGCGCCGGGCCGCGCGCATGCGGCGCTGGTGCCGAGCGAGGCGGCGGGCTGCGCGCCCTTCTGCCGGCCGCCGGTCTTGCGGCCCGCGTCCCTTTCCGCCCCGCCCCCTGCCGGCTTGCGCAGGAGCCGCGGCCTCCCCCTGCTATACTGGTGGGCGTCTGCGGTTCGCGGGCGGGAGGCAGGTTTGTCATGCCTGCGGCCCGCGCATCGCGACCCTGCGGCCGCTGGCCGCGTCGTATCCATCCGACAGAGGGGAAACAATGGAAGGGTTTGAACTGATCAGTTCCGGTATCTGGTCGATCGTGCCCCCGCTTCTGGCCCTCGGCCTGGCGCTTCTCACCAAAGAGGTGTACTCATCGCTGACCGTGGGCGTGTTCGTGGGTATGATCATCTACCAGTTCACGCTGAACGGAGCCGGGGGCGAGCAGCTCATCGCGTCGTTCTCGATGGTTCCGCAGATGATGGCGGAGCAGATAGCGGGGAATGGGGCGCTGCTTCTCTTCCTCGCGTTATTGGGAGCGCTTACGGTGGTCATCGCTGTGTCCGGCGGCTCCCGCGCCTATGCCGAGTGGGTGTCCCAGCACATTAAGAACGCGCGCATGGCGCAGATCCTCACGGCGGCGCTCGGCATCATCATCTTCGTGGACGACTACTTCAACTGCCTGACGGTGGGCGCTGTGATGCGCCCGGTCACCGATCGGTTCCGCATCAGCCACGAGAAGTTGGCGTGGATCATCGACTCCACTGCCGCGCCTGTGTGCATCATCGCACCGGTGTCGTCGTGGGCCGTGGCCGTGGGCGGCTATATGGGCGAGGACGGCTTCAACACCTTCGTCGCCTCCATCCCGTACAACTTCTACGCGTTGCTCACCATCTTCTTCGTGTTCTTCATGCTGGCCACCAATGTGGACTTCGGCCCCATGCGCGCCGCCGAGGCTGCGTCGCAGCACAACCGCGTTCCGGCCGAGGACTCCGTGGAGGAGGAGCGCCTGGAGGCCGAGGCCGACCGCGCTGAGGCTGGCCTGCTGAAGGGCGCGGGGAACCTCCCGGAGCTCGCGCCGAAGGTGACCGAGCGCGCCGACATCGAGGAGGCCGTCTCCGGCACCATCGAGGAGTACAAGGGCCTCAACATCTCGGAGAAGGGGCGCGTGCTCGACCTGGTGCTGCCCATTCTCGTGCTCATCGTGTTCTCCATCGCGGGCATGCTTTACGTGGGCGGCTTCTTCGAGGGCGTCGACTTTGCCACGGCGGTGGGCGAGAACCCGGTCATGGGCCTGTGCATCGGCGTGTGCGTGTCGCTTGTGTGGGCGGCTGCGCAGTTCCTGCCGCGCAAGCTGACCACGCTCGGGGGTTTCATGGACGCCATGTCCGAGGGCGTGCGCTCCATGGTGGGCGCCATTATGATCCTCGTGCTGGCCTGGTCGCTCGGCGGCGTGTGCCGCTACCTGCTGGGTACCGGCGAGTTCGTGTCCGGCTTCCTGAACGAGCTGGGCGTCGGGCTCGACTTCCTGCCGGCCGTCATCTTCGTGGTGTCGGCGTTCATCGGCTTTGCCATGGGCACCTCCTGGGGCACGGTGGCGCTTATCCTGCCCATCGTCATCGGCGTGTTCGAGCCGAGCGACCCGCTGTTCCTGGTGGCCGTGGGCGCCACCCTGGCCGGCGCCGTCTATGGCGACCACATCTCGCCCATCTCGGATACCACCATCCTGTCGTCGGCCGGCGCCAAGTGCAACCACCTGCGCCACGTGGCCACGCAGATTCCCTATGCCACGCTCGTCATGGTCGTGTGCCTCATCGGCTACGTCATCGCCGGCTTCACCAAGAGCCCTTGGATCTCCCTGGGTCTCGGCGTGGTGCTGATCGTGGCGGCGGTGCTCGTGCTGCGCAAGCTGGGCGGCAGCAAGAAGAACGAGCCGGAGGTGCTGGCCGAGTAGCCCCCCGTCTATCTGGAATGCGCGCGGCGCCTCGGGCGGTCGCGCGCCAGGCGGCCCGCGCGTGATGGCGCGGGCCGCTTTCGTTCACATAACCGCCATACGGCAAAGACGGTGAATTAGTGCCTTTGACCAGGCTTTGGTAAACTACTCGAAACATAACCTGAGAGAAGGAACCCTATGATCACCGGAGACATGGAGAAGCTCTATCCCTCCGCGAAGACCCTCGTGAAGGACTGCGTGGCCAGCCGCATCCACGGCAAGGACGCCACCCTGTACGACTTCTCCGACGAGGCGCGCGCCTGCGCCGAGAGCTTCATGGGATGGACGGACCTGGCCAGCCATCCGGCCTGCTCGCTTGAGCGCATCCAGGAGTTCGCCGACGAGGCGGTGGCCGGTGGCATCAACACCGTAGTGCTCATCGGCCAGGGCGGCTCCACCCAGGCGCCCATGACCATCACCAAGTACAACAAGCAGGATCACAACCGCGTGACGTTCCGCACGCTGGACTCCGACTCGCCGGTGCGCCTGCGCGAGGTGCTGGCCACGGCCGATCCGCGCACGACGCTCATCATCATCTCGTCGAAGAGCGGCGGCACCATCGAGCCGCGCCTGGTGCTCTCAGCCCTGCGCGACGCCTTCGCCCAGGTGATGCCCGCCGACGAGCTGGCCCGGCACCTGGTGGCCGTCACCGATCCCGGCTCGGAGCTTGAGCGCCAGGCTGCCGAGGAGGGCTGGGCGGCCGTGTTCTCCGGCGAGCCCACCGTGGGCGGCCGCTTCTCGGCGCTTTCCGTGTTCGGCCTGCTGCCGGCGGCGCTGGCCGGCATCGACCTGCGCTCGTTCATGGACCACGCCATCGAGGCCGAGCGCCTCTGCAGCGAGGATGCCATCGACAACCCGGCCATCAACCTGGCCGCGTTCCTCTATGACAACTACCTGAAGGGCCGCAACAAGTTCTCGTTCCTCACGCCTAAGCGCGGGCGCGTGCTGGGCCTGTGGATCGAGCAGCTGGTGGCCGAGTCGCTCGGCAAGGACGGCCAAGGCATCCTGCCGAACATCGAGATAGACACGCTGCTGCTCACCGCCGATCCGGGCGACCGCAGCGTCATCATGTACCAGACCAAGGCCGACCTGTGGGACGAGTCCAAGAACTTCGAGATGTCGCTCGCCTACATCGACCCGTCCATCCCGCGCCAGCACTACCGCATCGACTCGGTGGAGGAGCTGGCCGAGCACTTCATCATGTGGGAGTACGCCATCGCCATGTGCGGCTACCTGATGAAGGTGTGTCCCTTCGACCAGCCCGACGTGGCCTCGGCCAAGGCCGTGGTGCTCGACATCCTGCGCGACGGCCAGCCGGCGCCCGACTTCACGCAGGATTTCATCGACGATGTGCACATGGGCGAGGCGGAGGTGCGCCTGGCGCCGCTGTTTGCGGACTGCACGGACGTACGCGGCGCGCTGCGGGCGCTCCTGGGCAGCATCAAGCCAGGGGATTTCTTCGCGCTCAACGCGTTTCTGCCGTTCACGGGCGAGGGCCGGCGCGAGGCGCTTGAGGCCATCCGCCATGACGTGGCCGAATCCTTCGGCGTGGTGTCGTGCTTGGAGGTGGGCCCGCGCTACCTGCACTCCACCGGCCAGCTCCAGAAGGGCGGCCCCAACTGCGGCGTGTTCCTCATCCTGTCGGCCGACGAGCTGAAGGACGTGCCGCTGGCCCGCGAGGCCGAGAGCCTGGGCGCGCTTGCCAAGGCGCAGGCGTCCGGCGACCTCATCACCCTGGCCGATCGCGGTCGGCGCTGCGTGCACCTGCACCTGCCCGACAACTCCGGCGTGACCCTGCGCTGCCTGGCCGAGGTGGTGAACGGGGTGATCGCCGACCTCTTGGTAGATCGCGCCCTCGAGGCGGGCGAGTAGGCGAAGACGCTGACGCGCGGCCGGCCTCGACGGGCGGCCGCGCTTTTCTCTGATGGGAGGGTGCCCTCATGGTCGAGGCGCTGGACATTCAGGTACGCGGTATCGTGCAAGGGGTGGGGTTCCGCCCCTTTGTTTATCGCATGGCAAAGAAATACCTGATCAATGGATGGGTTTTGAATGCCGCCGACGGCGTGACCATCCATGCGGAAGGCGAGTCGAAGCTGCTCGACGAGTTCGTGATGGAGCTGTCGGACAACGCGCCGGCCGCCGCGCAGGTGACTGAGATAGGCCTGCGCGAGGTGCCGCTGGAGGGCTTTGACTCCTTTGAGATCCGCTTCTCAGACGAGGGCGCGGTGGAGAAGACGACGCTTGTCTCGCCGGAGCTGGCTACCTGCGACGACTGCGTGGCCGAGCTGTTCAACCCCAACGACCGCCATTACCGTTATCCGTTCATCAACTGCACCAACTGCGGGCCGCGTTTTACCATCATCGACCGGCTGCCCTACGATCGCGCCAAGACGTCGATGCGCGGCTTCCCCCTGTGCGAGCGCTGCGCTGCCGAGTACGCCGACCCGCTCGACCGCCGCTTCCACGCCCAGCCCAACGCCTGCTTCGCGTGCGGGCCGGCGATTTCGTGGGTGGAAGCCGTGGGGGCCGCGGAAGATGCGGCGGCCGCGGGTGCGGAGGGCGCGGCGGGCGCCGATGCCGCGGGCGCGGGCGTGGAAGGCTGTCTGGT
>CANSQW010000068.1 GCA_947649215.1 uncultured bacterium
GCTGGGAGCGTTGCGGGTTCGGGCGCCGCATCTGCTGGGGGCGCCGCGGGTTCGGGTGCCGCATCTGCTGGGGGCGCCGAACCTGCCGGGAGCGCCGCGGGCGCCGAGCCGGCGGCTGGCGCGCCCGCTGCGGGGGAGGACGGGGCGTCGCGCGACATTTCCGCCGCTGGGTGAGGAGGGTGGCTTAGAATTCTCCGCATGGGAAATGGGCTTGCTTCGACAGAGGGGGACGAGACACGTTGACTGCATCGCGCGACATGGCTGAGATCGATCCGGGCGCCCCGTGCGCCACGACCGCGGGTGACGACGCGCAGGCTGACGGGGGGGGGGCGCTGATTGCCCACGCCAGTGACGGCTGGGGCATCGCCGGCTTCGGGCTGTACCTCGCGTGGGTCTATCTGATAATGACGTGCTCCGTCACCGGTGACGCCCGCATCCCCCAGATCACGGCGACGCTGCTCGTGGCGGCATTCCTGATAGGCGAGGCGGCTGCGGCGGCGGTGGTGGCCTCGGGCGCCGCGCGCCTGACGGGGCGCCGGGTCATCCGCGTTATCTCCGGCGTGTCCTGCGCGCTCCTCGTGCTGCCGGGGCTGGCCGCCCTCGTGCCGGTGTCCGAGACCGTGCTGTTCGCCGCCTGGTTCCTCTCGGGGTTCGGGTCGATGGTGCTGCTCTCGCTGTGGGGCTTCTTCCTCGCGCGCCTCGCGCATAGCTACGCCCCGTTCTACACGGCGCTCTCGGCGCTTCTGGGCACCGCGCTGCTCGTGCTGGTGCGGGTCTGCCTCAAGGAGGACGTGTTCCCCTTCGCCGCCATCTCCATCGGCGTTCTGTCGGTGGGGATGTTCGCCATCTGGGCGCGGCGGCTGCATGCCGAGGAGGGCTTCGCCGTTCCCAAGAACACGCGCCCGCCCGACTTGTCCTCGCTGCTGCACTCGGCGGTGGCCATGGTGGCGAACAACTTCCTGCTCGGCTTCGGGTTCTACGCCGTGGCCGTGTCCACGGGGCTGGTGGCTGGCGGCGGGTTCATCGTCTGCGGGCTGGTGGTGGCTGCGCTCTACAAGGTCATCGACACGCGGACGCGGCTGATCTACCAGGTGGACGTCATCATCAAGGTCATCGCGCCCGTGGCGGCCGTCTGCATCCTGCTGCTGCCGTTCGTGGCGGTGCCGGTGCGCTACGCGCTGCTGTTCCTTCTCATCGTGGTGGCCATGATCGACGAGGTGGTGTGCTGGTCGGCCGTTGCCGAGTATATGTACATCCACCAGGTACAGCCCTTCGCCAACATGACGGTCGGCCGCTTCGGCGAGATCGTGGGCCTGCTGCTCGGGTTTTGCGGCGGCGGCATCATCTTCGGCTCGTCCCTTGACGGGCCGGTGGAGCCGAGCCTGTTCGGGAGCTGCGTGGTCATCGCGTTCATCTGCATCCAGGCGTTCTTCTTCCGTGACAACTACACGCCCTTCGTCGAGCATCGCGAGATGGACGAGGAGCTTGCCGTCGTCGCCGACGAGGCCCCGCGCGAGGAGCACGAGTCGTGGGAGACGGTCTGCCGCCGGTTCGCCGAGCACTACGGCTTGACGCCGCGGCAGACCGAGGTGCTGCTGCTCTTGACCAAGGGGTACTCGATGGGGGCCATCGAGCAGCAGCTCGTGGTGTCCATCCACACGGTGAAGGCCCACGTCTACGGCATCTACCAGAAGGCCGACGTCCACTCGCGCCAGGAGCTGATCGAGAAGATCAGGGCCGAGGAGGACGCGGCGGCCCCGCGGGAGGGGCGGCTGGAAGAGGGCGCGACGCGCTAGGCGGCCTGGTTCTGGGGGGCACTGCGGAAATACGGGGGTGGATTTACAAATTCGGTCGGTTTTGCACTCTTCGGACGCTTCTTGCGGCCCAAAACAGGCCTTCCGAGCCCGTTTCGGGCTGCGCGGGCGCCCTTTGGAGCGCGAAACGCTTGGTAGGCGAGTGCAAAACCGACCGAATTTGCAGTTTGGGCATCCAAATGCGAGGTCGGGGGGATTTCCCGTGGAGGGGTCGACGGGTTTTCGCCTGCCACGGTACAATTCGCGTTGAGCGCGCCCGAGGCGCGGCTCTCATCGAGCGGAACCACTGAGCAAGGAGCGGGATGGCCATGGGTAGGGAAGCGACTGCTGCGTCAGCGCCGGGGAGCGTCTGCTCGCGCGGGCGGGTCGCGCGCCTGCTGGCCGCCGCGCTGCTGGCCATCGGCCTGGCGGCGTTGCCCGCGACCGTGCCGGGCCACAAGGCGACGGGCGCTGCCTGGGCGGCCCCCGCCAAGAGCGCCCAGGACACCGCGCCCTACTGGGTGGATGTGACCTACCAGGGCGATGGCACGGTGGAGGCGTCGGCTCGCGTGGAGCCGGGCGACAGCCACACCGTGCACTGGAAGGCCGATCCCGGCGCTGAGGTGGTCGCCGTCCAGGTGGACGGACAGGATCGTCCCGACCTGGTGGGCGACGGCTCCGTCGGGCACGTCGACTTCTCCGGCATCAACGCCGACCATTCGGTGAGCGTGCGGTTCTCTGAGACCGACGCGGCCGCCGCCGGTTCGGTGAAGTACGTCGTGGACACCGCCATCGAGGGTGGCCCGGGCTGGGTCACCGGCGCGGGGCTCGTGTCCAAGGGCGGCAGCCGCGTGGTCGCCTGGGAGCCCGAGGAGGGGTGGAAGGTGGCCGCCGTCGTGGTGGACGGCAGCACCCGGCCCGACCTGGTGGGCGTGGGATCCACCATCTTCCAGCGCATGAGCGGCGATCACTCCGTGACCGTGGTGGTGGCGCCTGACGACGAGGCCTCCGCTGCGGTTGAGGACGATGGTCGCGAGGCCACCCTGTTCGCCCAGCGCCGCGCGGCCTCGCCGACGAGCCCCTTTGCCGAGCCCGCCGACGGTGCGCCGCGGCTGGTCTACGACCTGGTGTCGCTCGTTCATGCCGGCGGGCTCGTCTCGCTCGTGGCGGGCGTGGTGGTGTTCGCGGCGCTCGTGGCGGGCGCGCACGTGCTGTCCGACCGGCGCCGCTACTACGAGGAGGATCGCCAGGAGGCCGCAGAGGCCGCTGCGGCCGAACGGGCCGAGAAAGAGGCCGAGGCCGACGCTTACCTGGCCGGTTACTACGACGCCTACCTGGCCGCCTACGGCGACGACGCGGCCGTCGACGACGCGGACGACGCGGCTCGCCCGCAGTAGGCCGGCGCCCCGCGCGCTCCGCGATGCCGCCGCGTGGCCCGCCCTGCGATCCGCCCTGCGGCCCGCCGCGAGAAACGACTTGTCATCATCCCAGCGCTGACCTGGGCGGTCTGCTTTTCCGCTGCTAGCATGGAGGGACGCCGGGCCCGAGGGCGCCGCCCTGCGAGCGGAAGGAGGAGCCGATGCCCACGTTCAGGGAGCTCATGCGCGTCGCGGAGATCACCGTCAAGGACAAGACGTCCTCCAAGCGCATGGGCGAGATCGTCTCCATCATGCGCCGCTATCAGGTGGCCCGCGGCCTCACGCCGGAGAAGGCCGTTGCGGTGCTCGAGGCGCTGGGCCCCACCTACGTGAAGATCGGCCAGCTGGCGTCGAGCCGCTCCGACCTCTTGCCGAGCGCCTACTGCGATGCGTTCGAGCAGCTTCACGATCATGTGACGCCGCTACCGTTTTCCGAGGTCATCCACTGTATCGACACCGCCTATGGCGCACCGTGGACGACGGTGTTCGCCTCTATCGACGAGAAGCCCCTGGGTGCCGCGTCCATCGCGCAGGTGCATCGTGCCGTGCTGCTGGACGGCACGGTGGTGGCCGTGAAGGTGCGCCGTCCCGGCATCGTCGAGCAGATGGCCGAGGACATCACCCTCATGCGGCACCTGCTGGCCCTGGCCGAGCTCTCCACCTCGGCCCACCAGACCATCATGCTGAGCCTGGACAACGCGCTGGAGGAGCTTGAGCGCACCACCGCCAACGAGGTGGACTTCACCGTCGAGCTGGGGAACCTCGTGCGCTTTCACGACGAGCTGGCCAGCCAGCCGGGCGTTACCTCGCCGGTGCCGTATCCGCGCTACTCCACCGATTCGGTGCTGGTCATGGAATACGTGGAGGGCGCGCAGGTGGACGATGCGGCGGCGCTGCGCGCCCAGGGCGTGGACGCGGCGGCGCTGGCCGAGCGGCTCGTGCAGAGCTACGTGACCCAGGTGCTCGACGACGGGTTCTTCCACGCCGATCCGCATCCGGGCAACATTCTCGTGCGTGACGGCGATATCGTCTGGATAGACCTGGGGATGACCGGCTCGCTCACGGCCAGCCAGCGCCTGCTCGTGGGGCGCATGTTTCGCGCCGTGGCGACGGGTGACGCCTACGACCTCAAGGAGGCGGTGCTCGGGTTGTCGGTCGAGCATGGCCAGGTGGATCACGGGGCGCTGCTCTCCCAGATGAGCACGCTGCTGGCGGAGTACGGCGCCGCCGATTTGAGCGACATCAACATGGGCGCCGCGTTCCAGGAGATCGTGGAGGTGCTGCGCACGCAGAACCTCATCATGGTGCCGTCGGTGACGATGCTCGCGCGCGGGGTGGTGACCATCGAGGGCGTCATGGCGTCGCTCGACCCGAACGCCAACGTCGTGCAGATCGTCTCGCGCCACGTGGTGCGCCAGACGTTCTCGCCGCGGCACCTGGAGGGGCGCGCGGTGTCGCTGCTGACGGCCACGGCGGAGTCGGCCGAGGCCCTGACGCGCCTGCCGCGCCAGCTCTCCAACACGCTGGACATGCTTGACCGCGGCGAGGTGTCGGTGGTGGGCGACCTGCGCGTGCCCGCTAATGCGCTGGCCACGCTGTACGCCGCCTGCGGGCGCATCGCCCTGGCGATGATATCCGCGGGCCTGTTCATGGGCTCGTCCATCCTGTGCACCACTACCATGGAGCCGCGGTTTATGGGGGTGCCGGTGTTGGGCGTGCTCGGGTATGTGGGCGCGCTTGTGCTGGGGGTGTACGTGATCTACCGCACCTTGCTGAGCCGCCATCAGATGAGAAACGACGAGAGGCTGAGCTGACGCGTGGCGGGCGCTGGGCGCCTGGTGCGCGGTGGGCGCGGGTCGGGGCGTCGGCGGTGCCCGCGTGGCGCCGGCGGCAAGGCGGCCCCGAGAAAGCGAGGATGGAAGTGCTGGCCGAGAAGATATGCGACGAACCGGAGATCTACCAGCTGCGGGTTCCCTTCCCCAACGTGGTGACCACCGAGACCAACGTCTACGTGCTGCGTGATGGCGATGAGACGCTGGTGGTGGACTCCGGGGCGCCGACGGAGGGGGCCGCCCTCTACTTCGCCGCGGCCCTCGGGGAGCTGGGGGTCGATCCGCGCCGGGCGCGCTACTTCCTCACGCACCTGCACTACGATCACGCCGGGCTGGCGGGCGACTTCGTGCCCGCGGAGGCCACGCTCTACGTGAGCCGCGGCGAGCTTGAGGCTGCCCGCCCGGACTTCAGCGAGCGGAGCGCCCGCCATTCGTGCGCGCGTTTCATCGAGGAGGGCCTGACCGCCGACGAGGCCGCGCGGGCCCATGCGCCGCTGCGGGTGTCGACGCCCATCGACGTGGAGGCGCGACATGTCGTGGTGGTGGCCGAAGGCGATGAGGTGGCGGTGGGCCGCCATCGCCTGCGCGTGGTGGAGGTGCCCGGGCACACGCGCGGTCACGTGGCGCTGCTGCATCCCGAGTCGGGCATCTGCTTCACGGGCGACCACGTGCTCTTCGTCATCTCGCCGGGACTCTCGCTGTTTCTGGACGGGACGGACGCGCTGCGCACCTACCTCGACAGCTTGGACAAGCTCGATGCGCTCGGCTGCTCGCGGCTGCTCATCTCGCATGGCGAGAACCGGCTCGACTTCCCCGAGCGCATCGAGTGGCTGCGGCATCACCACGAGAAGCGGCTCGGCGCCATGGAGCAGGCGGTGGCAGAGGCGGCGGCGCGGGGCGAGGAGCCTACGGGTGCCCAGGTCATTCGCGCTATCAAGTGGAAGGTGCCCGACGGTCGCATCGACGCCTGCGCGCCCTTGCAGCAGTGGAGCATCTACACGCTGGGCATCGTGCTGCTCGATCACCTGGCGTCCGAGGGGCGGCTTTCGCGGCGCCTCGACGCGGACGGCGTGCACCGCTACCGCCCGGCGGCATCGGAGGTGAAGTGGGGCGCGGCGAGACCCGCGCCCGATAAGGCTCTTGGTTAGGAGGACATGATGTACAAGAAGGTGCTCGTTCCCTACGACAAGTCCGAGCCGGCGCGGCGCGCCCTTGCGCAGGCGCTCGACCTGGTGGCCTGCGCGCCCGACGCTGAGGTGACCGTCCTCAGCGTGGTGGATTGGCGCGACTTCAACGCGGAGACGTTCAAGATAGCGTCGCGCATGTCCGGCGTGGCGGGCGACGCCGTGGGCATGGCCGCCTTCGCCGACGTGGGGCTTGAGGCCGCGCGCGAGGAGAGCGAGCGCGTGGCGGAGGACATCGCCGGCATCCCCGGCTGCGCGGATGCCCTGGGCGACGGAGGCCGGGTGGCCATCGCCGTCGTGAACGGGTCGCCGCACGATGCCATCACCGCGTATGCCGATGAGGGTGGCTACGACTGCATCGTCATGGGGCACCGGGGCATGGGCGCCATGCGCGGCGTGCTCGGCAGCGTCTGCTATTCCGTGCTGCACAAGACGGCTTGCCCGGTGCTGGTGGTGAAGTAGGGCGCCTGTGCGGCTCGGGCGGCTCGCGTGGCGTTTCCCGGCGGCTCGGCCGGCGGGTGGGGCGGGTCTCGGCTGGCGGCCGGGACCCGCCGTGCGTTTCCGGGGCTAAAGTGGCCAAAAAAGTCGATTTGACGACAAGATTCGGGCGATTCGCGGCCCCTTCGGCGCCTCGGTGACGCGCTTGTTTTTCGCGACCTGGGGTTTTGTCCGCTCGCCGGGCAGGGGCGTCAGGAGCTTCGTCATCAAGTCGACTTTTTTGGCCACTTTGCGCGCTTGCTCTGCACGCA